>DASVLM010000289.1:0-14263 GCA_036384875.1 Noviherbaspirillum sp. | reverse complement strand
CAATGAAGCGCTCAAGGCCAATTACGAACACAGCCTCGTACCCGCCGGGCAGCTCGACCAGGTCGTACGTCTCATCCTTGCCAACCAGGTCGCCGTCGCACAGGCCGTGACTGACGACAATACCGGCATGGCGCGCGAAGTCGAAGGCATCGACGCCCGCATCAGGCAGATCGACAAGCTGTGGAGCGAGTACACATCGACGCCGGTTTCGCCGCAGGAAAAGGAACTGGCGGACAAGTTCATCGCGGCGCGTGCCAAGTTCGTGAGCGAAGGCTTGCGTCCCGCGCTGGAAGCCTTGCGCGCCAACGATGCTCCCAAGGCAACCGGCATCATGCGCGGACCGATGAACCAGCTCTTCGTTGCCGTCAACCAGAGCGCCAACGACTTGCTGGCTTTCCAGCGCGAGGCCGCCAGGAACAATTTCGAAAGCACGCAGTCGACCTATCGCCTGGTGCGCAACTCCTGCCTGAGCGGCATGCTGTTTTCCGTCCTTCTCGCCACTGCGATCTGCGTCTGGCTGTTGCGGGCGATTGCGAAGCCGCTGGCCGATGCAGT
This sequence comes from Noviherbaspirillum sp., assembly GCA_036384875.1. Classification (GTDB taxonomy): domain Bacteria; phylum Pseudomonadota; class Gammaproteobacteria; order Burkholderiales; family Burkholderiaceae_D; genus Noviherbaspirillum. The sequence goes on along the minus strand of DASVLM010000289.1, from coordinate 13,708 downwards.
GAAGGTGGCGCGCAGCGTTGCCGCGGGCGACCTCACCAACAAGATCGAAGTCACCTCGTCAGATGAAACCGGCCAGCTGCTGCAGGCGCTCAAGGAAATGAATGAGAGCCTGGTCCGCATCGTCAGCGAAGTGCGCGGCGGCACCGAAACCATCGCCACCGCATCGAGCCAGATTGCGTCCGGCAACATGGACCTTTCCGCGCGCACCGAAACCCAGGCCAGCTCGCTGGAGGAAACCGCATCGTCGATGGAAGAGCTGACCTCCACCGTGAAGCAGAATGCCGACAGTGCCTACCAGGCCAACCAGCTGGCGATGTCCGCATCGCAGGTAGCGGTGAAGGGCGGTGCGGTGGTATCCGAGGTTGTGTCAACGATGGGTTCGATCAACGAGTCGGCACGCAAGATCGTCGACATCATCGGCGTCATCGACAGCATTGCCTTCCAGACCAACATCCTCGCACTGAATGCTGCGGTCGAAGCGGCTCGTGCCGGCGAGCAGGGCAGGGGCTTTGCCGTGGTCGCGACCGAAGTGCGGCAACTGGCGCAGCGTTCGGCTGCAGCAGCGAAGGAAATCAAGTCGCTGATCGATGACTCGGTGGAAAAGGTCGACACCGGCGCGAAGCTGGTCGACCAGGCCGGCGCAACGATGAAAGAGATCGTCGACAGCGTCAAGCGCGTGACCGACATCATGGGCGAGATCTCCACCGCCAGCAAGGAGCAGACCGACGGCATCGAGCAGGTCAACCAGGCCATTGCGCAGATGGACGAAGTCACGCAACAGAATGCCGCGCTGGTGGAAGAAGCTGCAGCCGCGGCGGCCTCATTGCAGGACCAGGCCGTCAGCCTCTCGCACGTGGTGAGCGTGTTCAAGCTTGGCGATGGCCATATCGCTCCCGCGCCTGCCGCTGCGCAAGTGATTCCGATTTCGCCGCGGCAGGCACCCCGTGCGTCGGTGCCTGCAACCGCCGCCAAGCGCATCGTCAATGCGCGCACCGCCGGTGACGGCGACTGGACCGAGTTCTGATCTTCCCCGGCTTGCTGCCGCCGATTCTCGAAACCGGCAGCAGCAAGTCTAATCCGGGCAGGGTTGATCCAGATCATTCATTCGGGTTTGCCCGTTCGCGTACGCTGTGGCTGTTTCCATCGAACGAATTTGTCCCATGCCACAGGATTCCCATCGTCTCGAGGCGCAACTGCGCGCCGACCGCAACGCTCTGCTCGATGACATTCGCGACCGTCTGCATGCTTCCGGCGACCCCGGCAAGCTTGCCTTGCTGAACCATCTGGAATCGGTCGGCGACTGGGTCGAAGCCAGCGTATTCGCCGACAACGACATGGCGATCCTGCGCCGCGAACTCGACCATCTTGCCGAGATTGACGGCGCCCTCGCGCGCATCAAGGATGGCAGCTACGGCACGTGCCAGAAATGCGGCGAGGCGATCGCTCCCGGCCGGCTGGAAGCGCAGCCTACCGCACGTCATTGCGTCGCCTGCCAGGCGAAGATCGAATCCCGCGCTGCGCCCTTGCACGCCTGATTGCGGAGCGATTGCCATGCAAGCCAATCACGTCGTCGTCTGGCTCGACCACAGGGAAGCCCACATCATCCATTTCAACCGCGAGGAAGCGGTGAATGAACTGGTGCGGTCGGGAGGCAAGCCGCATCTCCACGTCAAGGCAGGCGCAGCCGGTAGCGGACGCGCGGCCGAGGATGCAGATTACTTCGACGAGATCGCCGCCGCCTTGAAGCAGGCGAAGGAAATCCTGGTGGTCGGCCCCGGATTCGAACGGCTCGAATTCATGAAGTACCTGAATGCCAGGCATGCGGATATCGCTGCGCGAGTGCTCGGCTATGAAGCAGTGGACCATCCGAGCGACGGCGCCTTGCTCGCCTATGCGCGCAAGTATTTCCACCGCATCGATGACCTCGGCCTGCCCGGAGCTCAGTAGGACATCAGTACCGGCACCATGGTTGTGTCGAGCATGGTGCGCGTGACTTCGCCAAGCACGATCTCGCGAAACCGGGTGTGTCCGTAGCCTCCCATCACGATCAAATCCGATTCCGCTTCTGCGGCTGCAGCGAGAAGAGCTTCGCCTATGCGTTGCGTGGTTTTCCTCTGCAGCACTTCTACCTTGATGCCGTGGCGACCGAGCCAGATCGCGATGTCCGAAGTGTTCGACGGCGACGGCCGCGTGTCCTGGTTGAAGCTCACCACCATCACGACCTGCGCACGCCGCAGCAACGGCAGCGCATTGGTAACGGTGCGCGTGGCCTGCATGCTCGCATCCCATGCCACCAGTACCGACTTGCCTATCGTGTCGCAATTGCCGGTGCGCGGCACCACCAGCACCGGACGTCCCGAGTTGAGCACCACGTATTCCGGGAAGTCAGGCATGACGACCGGCGACAGTTCATCCGGGTCGTTCTGGCCGATCACTACCAGGTCGGCGTAGCGTGCCTGCAGGCAGATGCCCGCGCCCGCCTCGTCGTCCACCAGTCGTTTCTCGTATGAAGGGATGCCGATGCGCTGCGCGGTGATATCGAACTCTTCGAGGCCGCGCAACGCCCGCTCGCGCAGGAAGTCGAGATGCGTCTTCAGGTTGGGGTAGCGCTCGGCCAGCATCTGCGTCTGCACCAGGTAGCGCGAGGCGCCGGTCATTGCGGTGCCGATCAGGTGGGCGTGCTCGGCCATCGCAATGCTGGCGGCGAGCTTGATGCGATCGCTGGCGTGCTCGGATTCGTCCACGTGCACGAGGACGGTCTTGTAGGACATGGTGTGCTCCTTCGACTTGGGTTTCGGTTAGACCAAGTCGGACGGCAACATCATTTTGACCGGCATCAAAATTCTTGATGAGCCATGGGATTGCCTCCTGCGATTGCAGCCGGAACGCGGTCCATCCTCAAGGGCACATTCATGCGGAGCAGGTAATGGAAGCGGTATTCCGTTTCTATGCTGAACTCAACGACTTCCTCGCGCCTGCGCAGCGCGGACGCGCAGTGCGCCATGCAATCGCGCGCGATGCCAGCGTCAAGCACATGATCGAGGCGCTCGGCGTGCCCCATACCGAAGTCGCGCTCATCCTGGTGAACGGCAGGCCGCAGGATTTTTCCTGGCGGCTGCAGGAAGGCGATCGCATCAGTGCCTTTCCAGTGTTCATGCAACTCGACATCGGCCCTTCGCTGCTGCGTCCTGCCTTGCCATGGCCCGCGGGCTTCGTTGCCGATGCTCATCTCGGCCAGCTCGCAAAGAATCTGCGCATGCTGGGATTCGACGTGCTCTACCGCAACGATTATCACGATGCCGAAGTCACGCGCATCGCCTCGGAAGAGCAGCGCGTCGTGCTGACGCGCGACCGCGACCTTCTCATACGCAAGGAGATCGTGCATGGCTGTTACCTGCATGCGCTTGATGCCGACGCGCAAGCTATTGAAGTGCTGGCGCGCTATCGTTTGCGCGATGCCGTGCATCCCTTCAGCCGCTGCCTGACCTGCAATGGCTTGCTGCATCGGGTCGGCAAGGATGCGGTAGCGCATCGCGTGCCGCAACGCAGCTTGCAGCACCATGACGTGTTCCATGAATGCAGCGAATGCAAACAGGTCTACTGGGAAGGATCGCATGTGGAACGCATGCGTTTGCGCATGGCTCGTTTGCTGCGGGAATGAAAGCGCACTTTTCCGTTGAGAGAACTCAACGCCCGCGGAAGGCAGATCGGATACGTTCGAACTATCGACCACTTTCAATGATTGCCAACGGTGCGTTTTGTCGACGTCACGATGTTCTATACCGCCGAGAGCGGCGGTGTCAGGACCTATCTCACAGCCAAGGGAAACTGGCTTTCGCAATGGACGGAGATCGAGCATTACGTGGTCGCGCCCGACCTGATCGACGGGCGGCTCGACGAAAAATTCATCGGCGTGCCCAGCGTCCCGATTCCCTATGCCCACGGGTACCGCATGCCATGGTCCTGCCGGCTCGCAGCGCAGCGCATCGTACAGCTCAAGCCCGATCTTATCGAGGTCGGCGATCCTTACCAGCTGGCATGGGCCGCATTGCGTGCCAAGGAAAAGCTGGATGTGCCCGCGGTCGCATTCTGCCATTCGGACTTGCCGCGTCTCGTCGGCCGCCGCTTCGGCAGCAATGCGCAGCGCGTGGCGGCGCGTTACCTGCGTGCGCTCTACCGGCATTTCGACCTCGTGCTCGCGCCCAGCCAGGTGATGGCGCGCAAGCTTCGTGATCTCGGCCTGCGCAATGTCGCGCATCAGCCGCTCGGCGTCGACACGGTGACTTTTTCTCCTTCGCGCAGGAAGCCCGATTTGCGGCAGCGACTCGGCTTGCCTGAAGACACGCGCCTGCTCGTCTATGCAGGCCGCTTCAGCCGCGAGAAGCGATTGCCGCTGCTGATCGATGCGATACGCATGCTCGGCAAACCCTATCACCTGCTGATGGTGGGCAGCGGAGAAAAGCTGCCGCCGGCGCCGCACGTCACGCGCCTTCCTTTCCAGCGCGACATCGCATCGCTGGCGGAACTCGTCGCCAGTTGCGACGCGCTGGTGCATGCGGGCGACCAGGAAACCTTCGGCCTGATCGTGCTCGAAGCGATGGCGTCCGGCATTCCTGTCGTCGGCCCGGCGGCGGGCGGCGTCGGCGAACTGGTCGAGCCGGATACCGGCGTACTGGTGGAGCCGGGTTGCGCCGAAGCGCTGGCAGAAGGCATAGACCGCCTCTACCGGCTGGACATGGCAGCCATGGGCGCAGCCGGGCGGCGCAAGGTAGTGGACGGCTACGAATGGGACCGCGTGATCCAGCAGCTCATGCATCACTACGCCGGCCTCTTCGCCACCCATCAGCGGCCGCTGCTCGGACTTGAAACATCCTATGCCGGCAAATGACGCCATGCAGGCGCTGTGCGTGTCCATCCACGACGTGGCGCCGGCAACCTGGCCGCAATGCGAATACCTGCTGAACGCGATTCGCGCCGTGGCCGACATCCCGGTCAGCCTGCTGGTGGTGCCCGCCTATCATCGCCAAGGTGCGCCCGATCGTGTCTTCGACCGGCGTCTGGAGCGATGCCTCGCGCATGGCGACGAACTGGTCCTGCACGGCTATACCCATCTCGATGAAGCGCCGCCCGCCACCGGCTTGCGCGATGCGCTGGTGCGCAATTTCTATACGCGCTCGGAAGGCGAGTTCTACGCCATCGACCGCACCGAAGCGCGGCGTCGCATCGCATTGGGACGCAAGTGGTTCGCCCGGCGCGGCTGGCCGCTGGAAGGATTTGTTGCACCGGCCTGGCTGATGGGAGAGGGCGCCTGGCAGGCGCTGGCGGAATTCCAGTTCAACTACACCACCACGCTGCGGCGCTTCCACCTGCTGGCGGAAGGGCGCGTCATCGAGTCGCCCAGCCTCGTGTATTCGGTGCGCAACGGCCTGCGGCGTTATGCGTCGCGCCTGCGGGACGACCTCGCCTTCCGTCGTCTTGCGCACAACCCGCTGCTGCGCCTCGGCCTGCATCCGGTCGATGCCGCTCATCCGGATATCGTGCGGCATGCGCAGCGCGTGATCGCCTCGGCGCTGAAAACGCGCCAGCCCATGACCAAGGCGGCGTTTGCGCGCGCCTGCCGATCTAATGCAGGTGGAGGCTTGCCTGTGTCTTCAGCAGATCGCCGAACACCTCGGCAGCCATCGGCGCGCTGAAATAGTAACCCTGAATATCGTCGCAGTCGTTGTCGCGCAGGAATTCGAATTGCTGCTGCGTCTCGGCGCCTTCCGCGATGACCTTGCATTCGAGTGTATGCGCGAGGTTGATGATGGCGCGCGTGATGGCAGAGTCGCCATCGTCTGCAGGCAGTCCGTGCACGAAGGAACTGTCGATCTTCACCGAGTGGATGGGAAACTGCTTGAGGTGGGCCAGCGAGGAATAGCCTGTGCCGAAGTCGTCGATGGAAACACTGATGCCCATCGCCACCAGCGCGCGCACCACGCCGGCCGTCTTGTCCGGTTCGGTCATCATGGTGTCTTCGGTGATTTCGATTTCCAGGAAATGCGGCGCCAGCCCGGTGTCATCGAAAATGGTGCGGAGATTGTCGAGCAAACCGTCGTCGGCCAGCTGGCGCTGTGACATGTTGACCGATACCCGAAGGCGCGCCGGGCTGCTGTCCTGCCATAGCCGGTTCTGCAGGCATGCCATGCGCAAGGTCCAGTAGCCGATCGGCACGATCAGGCCGGTTTCTTCCGCGATCGGAATGAAGCGAGCCGGTGCAATCGAGCCCAGCGTCGGATGCCACCAGCGCAGCAAGGCTTCCATGCCGGTGATGCGGTTGCTGGTCACCTCGACCCTCGGTTGGTAGTGGAGCGACAACTCGCCCTGCTCGATTGCCTTTTCCAGCGCATATTCGAGCGACAGCCGTTCGGTGGTATGCCGGTTCAGGTCCGGCGAGTAGTAGTAAAAACCATGTCCGGTTTCCTTGGCGCGATACATCGCGATATCGGCATTCTTCAGCAGCGTGTCGACATTGTCGCCATCGGCCGGATAGCTGGCGATGCCGATGCTGGTGCTGACCAGTAGCGGAGACGTGTCCTGCAGGAACGGCGGCTTGAATGCTGCAAGGATTTTTTCGGCGATCATGGCGCCGCGGTACGGTTCGTCGATATTCTCCGCCAGCACGACGAATTCATCGCCGCCCAGCCGCGCCACCGTATCGGACTCGCGCAGGGTGTCGCGCAGGCGCCTGGCGGCTTCCTGCAGCACGAGGTCGCCGGTGGTATGGCCCAAGGTGTCGTTGATGTTCTTGAAGCGGTTGAGGTCGAGGAACAGCAGCTCCAGCGACTTGCCGGGGCGCTCGGCGATGGAAAGCGCATGCTCCAGCCGCTGCTGGAAAAGAACCCGATTGGGCAGGCCGGTCAGTGCATCGTAATGCGCCATGTAGGCCATCTGCTCAAGCGATTTTCGGCGCTCGGTGACGTCGCGGGTGATGAACAGCAGGGCGGGCCTGCCATTGTGCTGGATGGGAGAGCAATTGATTTCTACGTCTACCGCGCTGCCGTCGAGCCGCTGCAGCTTTTCCTCGATGGTCGCGACGGCGTCTTCCCTGGCAAGCGGCGCAAGGCGGAGCCGTGCGCGTTCGCGCGCCTCCGGATGGATGAAATCGTAGACCGACTTGCCGACGATGTCATCGATGGACGCCACTTGCAGCAGCGTGCAGGCAGCGCTGTTGGCGAATACGAAACGTCCATCCTGTTGCACCAGGATGGCGTCGGGCGACATGTCTACGAGCGTGCGGTAGCGTGCCTTCGCATCGGCAAGCTGCCGCTCGACCTGCTTGCGTTGTTCGATGTCTTCCAGCAGCGATTGCGTTCTTTCACGCAGGCGTTGTTCGAGCAGGGCGCGTTCGGCGAGCAGCTTGCCTTCCGCGTCGCGCCGCTGGTGGACCAGGCCGGCAAGCACAAGGCCGGTAGTGCTCAGCACGCCGGTGTAGGTGGTGAGCAGGAAGAAGGAAGTCTTCATATCCACCGTCGCAAACGGGCCTTGGATGCGTGCGGTATTCCACGCGGCGACGATGCAGGTCGCACCGGTCACCCAGGTCGCGGCCGGCAACGGAAAGCGGACTGCTGCCCACAGTACCGGACAGAAGCTGAGATAGACCAGGGGCAGGTAATCGATGCTGCTGCCGAAGACGATCCAGGACAGGACCGCTGTCGCAACGACGAGCACCGCTGCTTCGATTGTGTTTGACCGCTGCCATGTCCAGTGCGCATCCACATGCTGCGACAGCAGCAGGGGCGCCGCGATGAGCATCGCGCTGGCATCTCCCGCACACCACGCAAGCCAGTCGAAGGCTGGGCCGTTGGCGCTGCTGGCGTGGGTGGCGACCAGGGCGGCGGTGCCTATGGTGGCGGCAATCGCGCCGCTGGCGATTGCGGCGGCAATGAAGCGGAATATCCGCTCGTGGTAAACCACATCTACCTGCTCGCGGAAGACTTTACCGGCAAACCAGGCGGCGGCGGCAGCTTCCGCCATGCTGCCCAATCCGATGGCAGCCGAAGCCGGGAGCGCGACACCGAGATTCAGGGCGGACAGGGTTGCGCCGGCCCAGACGCCCGGCGCAACCGCCAGACCCCATGCCATGCAGGCGCACAGTGCCAACGCCGCCGCCGGCCAGAAAGGGCTGGCCATGCTGATCGGCAGCACAAAATAATCCGCCAGCCGCGCCGCCACCACATAGGCGAGAGTAACCAATGCAAGTTTGGCAAGGTAACCCGGCGTCGGCCGGATTGCCGGCAATGCGGCCCGCGCGCGGGTGAAGTAGCGATTGAGCAGCCGCATCCAAGGTCTTCCGAAGAACTGCAATGTCGACAAGCAGTTATTTGCACCTGCCCACTATAAGTCGGTGGCGACGGCGCCGATTTGAAGGTGCGCAAACTGGCGTAGCTGGTTCCTCGCAGGGATTTGAAACGGATGTCAGCGCGGGCATACGGCTCAATTGAAGTTCCGCCGTCGTTGCTTCGTTTCGGGGAAGAAATTCAGGCGCCGAGCGCCTAATATGAACTGAATGAAAACGCCTTGATTTACAACAGCAGTATTCCCATAAGCATGGGATTTTGAATGGCAAAAAAGCAATCTTTTTGAGAAATCGCAAGGCAATACGCTATAGTTTCACCATGGCAATTGCGGCGACCTCGCGCAGCGTGTTGCCGGTCGCCGCCGCTCCTCCAATACAAGAACAGATGAGACTTCACTTATTGCGCCTGCTGATTTGCGCTGCCGCTGCAGCGACATGCACCTCGACCCGTGCTGCCGATGCCGGTTCGACGGACATTATTCGCTTCGACATTACGCGCTTCGATGTGGACGGCAATACGCTGTTGCCGGCATCGACGGTGGAGCAGACGGTTGCGCCATATGTGGGAAAGAGCCGCGACTTCGGCGACGTGCAGCGCGCGCTCGAAGCGCTGGAGGGTGAATACCGCAAGCTGGGTTACAACGTGGTGCAGGTGGCGCTGCCGGAGCAGGAGCTGAACCAGGGCGTGATCAAGCTGCAGGTAATCGAAACCAAACTCGGTGCGGTCAAGGTTGAAGGCAACACCGTGCATGACGAAGCAAACATCCGGCGCAGCCTGCCGGGTCTGCGCCCGGGCGAGACGCCCAACCTCGGCAAAGTATCCGCGAGCCTGAAGCTGGCCAACGAGAACCCGAGCAAGAAGACGGCATTGCAGTTGCAAAGCGGCGACAAGGACGATGAAGTCGATGCGGTATTGAAGATCACCGAGGAGCGCGCCTGGAAAGTATCGGCCGCGTTCGACAACACCGGCAACGCCAGCACCGGCGATACCCATGTCACCTTGCAGGCGCAACACGCCAACATCGGCAACCTCGACCATGTGCTGAGCCTGCAATACACCACCACGCTGGAAAAGCCCAGCCAGGTCAGCGTGTATGGCGCGGGGTACCACATCCCGCTCTACAGCCTGGGCGATTCGATCGACCTGTATGCCAACTATTCCGACGTGGACTCGGGTTCGGTGACGGCCGGCATCTTCTCGCTGCAGGTGAGCGGCCGCGGTTCGGTATTCGGCGGACGCTACAACCAGAACCTGAAACGCATCGGCGAATACGAGCACAAGCTGAGCTACGGCATCGACTACAAGGCATTCCAGAACAACGTGCTGCTGTCGGGCGCGCAACTGGGCAACGACGTCACGGTGCATCCGCTTTCAGTCGCCTACAGTGGCACGCTGGGGCTGGCGGAGGGGCAGGTCGATGTGGGCGTGACTGCACTCCACAACCTCCCGGGCGGTTCGCGCGGAAGCGCCGCGGACTTCAATCGGGTACGCGCCGGCGCGCCTGCCGGCTACAACATCCTGCGCTACAACGCCGGCTACAGCCGCGCACTGCCGGGCGACTGGCAGATGCGGCTTGCGCTGTCGGGCCAGTACACGCGCGATGCGTTGGTGCCCGGCGAACAGTTCGGCGCCGGCGGCGCGAGTTCGGTGCGCGGTTTCGGCGAGCGCGACCTCTCCAACGATTACGGCTATCTCGTCAATGCCGAGGTCTACACGCCGAATATCTGCAAGGGAATCGAAAAAATCTCGACGCAGTGCCGGGTGCTGGCGTTCTACGATGCGGCCAATGTGACGCGCATCGACCCGCTGCCGGGAGAACTTGCGCAGGGGTCGATCGGCAGCGTGGGCCTTGGCCTGCGTGTGTCGGTGGACAAATACCTGTCGCTGCAAATGGATGTGGGCCAGGTGGTCGATGGCGGCGTGACGCAGGCCAAGGGCGATCGCAAGCTGCATTTCCGGCTTGCTCTGAACTACTGAGGCTTGCGGAACGCGGCCCGAACGCGGCAACAGGCAAGAGAAGCAACGAAGCATAAAAGAAGCAAGGAATGATCATGGACAAGCGTGCTGCCCTCTTAGAGGAACGTGCCGCGCAGCGCAATCGTGCGCTGCGCCGCCGGCTATTGCCGGTGCTGATTGCAGGCTGTTTCGGAACGGCATCGGCCAATCCGGTCGGGCCGCAAGTTATCAACGGCCAAGTCGGCATCAGCAGCCAGGGCAACGTGCTGTCGATTACCAACACGCCGGGCGCGATCATCAACTGGCAGGCTTTCTCGATCGACCAGAACGAACTCACCCGTTTCATTCAACAGAACCCCAACAGCGCGGTGCTGAACCGCATCATCGGCCAGGATCCCTCGCGCATCCTCGGTGCGCTGCAGTCGAACGGCCGGGTATTCCTCGTCAATCCGAACGGCATCGTATTCGGGCAAGGCGCGCAGGTGGACGTGAATGGCTTGGTGGCATCGACGTTAAACATCAGCAACGACGACTTCATCAAGGGCAAGTGGAATTTCCAGGCAGGCGACAAGGCTGGCGATCTGAAGAATGCAGGCTCCATCAGCACGCCCAGCGGCGGGCAGGTGTACCTGATTGCGCCGAACGTGGAAAACAGCGGCATCATCACCTCGCCCAAGGGCGAGGTATTACTGGCGGCAGGACGCAGCGTGCAACTGGTGGATTCCACTAATCCGGACCTGCATGTTGTCGTGAGCGCGCCGGAGGACAGCGCGCTGAACCTCGGACAGGTGATCGCACAGAGCGGCAAGGCAGGCATCTATGGCGCCCTGATCAGCCAGAAGGGCGTGGTCAACGCCAACAGTGCCGTGGTGGGAGAGAACGGCAAGATCGTGTTCAAGGCGAGCCGGGACACTGTGCTGGATGCAGGCAGCGTGACGACGGCGACCGGCGCGGGCAAGGGCGGCGAGGTGCAGGTGCTGGGTGAGCGCGTCGGCCTGTTCGGCGACGCGAAGGTCGATGCCAGCGGCAAGGCGGGAGGCGGCAGCGTCCTGATCGGTGGCGATTTCCATGGCGGAAATCCGCTGGTGCAGAATGCGAACCAGGCTTATGTCGGCAAGGATGCGCAGATCAAGGCCGATGCCATCGATGCCGGCGACGGCGGCAAGGTCGTCGTCTGGAGTGATGAAGCTACCCGCTTTTACGGAGGCATTTCCGCGCGCGGCGGTCAGCAGGCAGGCAACGGCGGATCAGTGGAAACATCGGGCAAGTACCTCGACATGCAGGGCACCGTGGATACCCGCGCGCCGCTTGGCAAGACAGGTACGCTGCTGCTCGACCCGACGAACATCTACATCGCCAGCAGCCAGGCGAATGCAACAAGCGCCGGTATGTCCGGCACTGACAGTTCCGCAGATACATCGGGCCCGACGACGTTTGCGGCCAGTGGCGTGGTCAACGACTCGCTGTTGACGGTGGGCTCCCTCCAGACCGCACTGGCCAATGCCGACGTTACCGTGTCGACGAGCGGGGCCGGTGCGGGCGCGGGCAACATCAAGGTCGTCGATGGCGTTTCCTGGGCTTCCGACCAGACGCTCACGCTCAACGCAGGCGGCGCCATCAGCGTCAATGGCGCACTGAACGCCAGTGGCACGTCGGGCGCCGTCAACCTGACGGCGGTCGGCAACATCACGCAATCTGCGGCGATCACTGCGTCTACCCTCGCTGCCAATTCCTCCAGCGGCTCGGTTGCGCTGAACAGTTCCAACGCTGTAAAAAACCTGAGCGGCTCTGCCGGCACAACATTCGATTTTACGAACGGTGCGACTGATCTCATCCTGAACGGCCTTTCCACCGGCACAGGCTCCGAAGCGACCATCGCCAGCGGCGCCAAACTGACGGTATCCGACTGGAACAGCTGGTCCGGCGCCAATCGCACGCTAACGGCAGCGGGCGACCTTTACCTCAACCATTCCGTTTCCGGTGGCGGCGGAACCGACACGCTGATCTTGACCTCGTCGAACGGCAACGTCTCGCAAAGCGCCTCCGCTTCCTTGAGTTCGCTGAAGGTCAACGCCACTGCCACGAACGGACAGGTAAAGCTGGACAACGCCTCCAATAGCGTCAGCAACGTCACCGGTAGCGCTGGTACCGATTTCATCTTCACCAACAGCGACGATCTCTCGACCGGCGCCATCAGCGCGGTCAGCGGTGTCACGCTCTCGACCGCAGCGTCGAAGAAGATCGAGATCACCGGGGCCGTGAGCGCCAGCGGCAGTACATCATCCATCGGCGTGACCGCGCCGAGCCAGATCAAGATCAATTCCTCCGGTTCGCTTTCCGCCAACCAGGTTACGCTGCAGTCCGACAGCCTGTCGCTCTCCGGCAGCACCTCGGCGACCGGCGCGCTCGCCATCAAGCCGAACACCGCGGGCACCAGCGTCGAAGTTCGTACCACCGCCGATATGGCGAGCTGCACGAACGGCGCCTTGTGCGTGGATTTCTCCAAGCTGAGCGCTGCGACTTACGACTTGAACACCAACAGCGCGACGGCCGGCGATGTTACGGTTGCTTCTGCACTCGGCATCGGAAGCAGCAGCACGCTGGGACTTACCGCAGGCAACAACGTGGTGATCAACGCCGCTGTCAGCGGGACGGGAACTTCCATGCTGGCGGCCAGGGCCAAGGCAGGCAGTATTTCCCAAGGGGTCTCCGGCAATATCACGACACCGATACTGGCGGCTTACGCCGATGCGGGAAGCGTTACGCTGAACAACAGCGGCAATGGCATCTCCAAGCTGGCCGGATTCGGCAACAACGGATTCTCCTTCAAGAACAGTTCCTCGCTCGCCATCGGCGTGCTGACGCCGGCTACCATGACGGACAAGACGGGCGTGGTCGGCGTGCAGACCAGCAACGCGGCAATCTCGGTCACCTCGGGCGGCAGCATCGACATCGACATGACGAAGACGCCGTCCAACCTCGACGTCAGCACCACCTACGGCGTCAATGCGGGCACCGCTGCCGTGACCTTGACCGCAAGCGGGGGCTCCATCAGCCAGGACCTGACCACCGGCTCCGTCAAGGGCAGCTCCGCCAAGTTGACTGCGGTGAACGGCGTGTTCGGCCCGTCATCGGGCGCATTCAAGACGGAAGTGGCATCGATCGGAATCGACAACTCCGGATCGGGGCAGATCAACATCAACAACAACGGCGACCTGTCGATCCAGGACCTGCTGAGCACCACTTACGGCATCCGCCAGCAGACCAGCGGCCAGACCGTGAAAGTGGCTGCCGCCAGCGGCAACACCATTACCGTGGCCGACCCGATTGCTGCATCGGGCGGCACCATTGCACTTACTGCGGACCACCTCACTTTCTCGTCCACTGTCAATGCTGGCAGCGGGCGAGTCGAA
>DASVLM010000288.1:0-2717 GCA_036384875.1 Noviherbaspirillum sp. | reverse complement strand
CGCGTCTTTTCTGGCGTGTAGTGCGTGGTGAGGATTCGGCCGGTTTTCTTGCTCTTGATCGGCTCGCCGTTCTTGCCGTAAAGGATCGCGCTGCGCGCGCGACCCTTTCCGACCGGATGCCCTGGAACCACGATCAAGATGTCGCCCGGCGAGGACATCGCATAGGCTGTGCTCACTGCGCCTCCCGATCGTTGTCCTGCTCGGCGATGATCTGCAGCAGATATTCAGCCGCACCCTCGCCATAGGTTTCGGCCGACTCGGCTGCCTTTTCGCTTTCGCTCATAAAGCGGTCAGGCTCCTTGCGGTATCGCCGCTCCCATTCCGTGAATGCTTTTGCCAGTGATGCGTTAGAGACCATCGCCAGCTTGATCGTGATGATGCTCATGCCTGCGCCTCCTGCTTGATCTCGCCTGTGCCGGTATCGACTTCGAGCACCTGGCCGTCGATCTCGACAGGCGCCCACGTTCCCTCGATGGCATCGTCGATGCTGACGCGCTGCTCGCCGCGATCCGCCGCGTTGTCCATCGCGACCGCCAGCGCCAGCTCGGCCGACTTCGGCAGGTACTTGCAGATGCGGCGGATGAGCGTCTTGCGCCACATCTCGTCCGGGTCGGTGTCCCACGGCGTCTTCTTGCCGTACTTCTTCGCGTTCTGCACGTTCTGGCTGCGATCGCGAATCGCGTTGATCTGCTGGCCGGTCATCACCTCGACGTGGTAGCCGCCGTCAACGAACTCGGCGACGGCATACGCCAGCCGCGCCGGGCCGGGATCGCCATCGAGGCACGGCTCGTGCTCAAGCACCGGCGCCAGGCCGGCGCGATAGGTGAACTTGTCGCGCTCGTGGACGACGTGCGCCTCGATGCGCTTCACCTTGCCTGTGCGGCGCACCAGATCGATCAAGCCCTGATAGCCGATCTGCAGCTGGCACTCGTTCTTGTACGGGATCAGGTAGCACTGCCCCATCACGCCAGGCTCAAGGCCAAGCTGCGACGCGACGATGATGGCGGCGAACACGCTGCGCGGGTCGCACTGGCCGAGCTTCGGGTTGCTGCGGAAGCTGGTCAGCGCAATGCGCGCCATGCGGTCGCCGTTGAGGTGCGATGGCAGCGCGCGCGCAATCTCGCCCTTGAACTTTTCCAGCATCGCCGGGAAGGTCTTCGGCGGCTCATCGCGCTTGGTGACATCGGTGGTGCTGGCCGCGCCAGTGGCGGCCTTCTTCAGCTGGTCAACGCTCATCGTTTTCTCCGTGGTGGGTGGATCAGCCGGCATTCACGCGGAACACGCGCGTGCTGGTCGGTTTCTGGAATTCGCGGTACAGCTTCGGGTGTTCCGCCTTGAAGGTTTCGAGATCGAAGCGCTTGCCCTCTTGGCCCTTCCAGCTGGCGGCCTTGTCGCCGCCGAGCATCAGCACCTGCGCCTCGCCCATGTAGCGCTTCAGCCGGAATTCCAGCAGCGCCTCCTCTTGCTCGTAAGCCTTGAGCTTTGCCTTGACCGCGCGTAGCTTCAGCAGGTCGTCGTGCAGATCGCCGCCCTCGGGCAGCGCCACTTCGCTGCCGTCATCGCTGCGGAACATCAGTGCCAGGTCATCGAGGTTCACCGGATCGGGTGGCACGCCGTCGCGGATGCGCTGCCAGAAATCGATCTCTGCCAGGCGCATGTGCTCGATCACGCCGTCGTCGCGCAGCACCTCATGCACGCGCAGATCATCGGCGCCGATCAGGCCAGCGACGATGCACCTCCGGCGCGGCTTCACCATCAGGCCATGCATCGCTTGCGCGGTGTAGTAAACGGGAATCGCGTCAGTGCCTTGTTCGCCCCAGTCCTTCGCGGCGAACGGATGGATGGTCTTCATCTCGCCGTTGCATTCCTCGCCATCGACGAGCAGCTCAAGGTCAAGCTCGCACGCGAGGAAGTCGCAGCCCTGGTCGATGTATCGGAGGTTGCGGCCGATCACTTCGACTTCGTGGCCGCGATCCTGCAGCTCGTCGATCAGCATCTCGATCACGACCGGCTCCCAGCGCTTGCCGCGCGCCAGCACCTTTGCGCGCTCAGGGTCGTCGGGCTGCTGCCACTGGCCGGTCTTTTCGAGCCACAGCTGATATGGCGTCTTCCACTTGCTGACGCCCAGGATCGCGGCGGCGTCGCTGCCGCCGATGAACTTCGACCGATCGACGGCCGGCGTCGTTGCTGCGGCCGTCATTGCAGCACCCCCGCCAGCGCCGCGGCGCGCGCGTGGAAGTGGTCGTGGATGTCCTGCACCGAGATCGCGCCAGCGCTGATCTCCGCCAGGGCGCGAATCTTCTTCGGGCGCGGCTCGTGCTCGCCCCTGCACCACTGGTACACCGCGCTGTACGTCACCGCATAATCAGGCCCGCGCCTGCGCATCTCATCGACGAGGTTTTGCACGCCGTACTGCTTGACCCACTGCTCGAACTTGGTTGCTTCTGTCACTGCGTTGCCTCCTCTTGTTGGCACACTGCGGCGCATGCGCGGCTTACCGTACAACTGCCGTACAAAACGCCCTTGTTTTTTGCGGTTTTTCTAGCTAGAGGGGAGTAACTGAGCCAATGGGGTCAGCGAGTTACGCATGGGGGAGGGATTTTCAAATCCTCTCTCCCCGACCATCTAACCTTCAGAAATTAACCGCGTTACGCGCCGGCTTCCGTACATTACCGTACAGAATCGCGGCGACCTTCTCTGCTGCCTTGCGCTGCGCA
>DASVLM010000287.1:0-3158 GCA_036384875.1 Noviherbaspirillum sp. | reverse complement strand
GCCATTCGCTGTCCTCTTCGCGCATTTCGTCCAGCGTGCTTTGCAGCGCGTCGAGAAGACGCTCGTAAAGTTTCTGGTCGACTGCCTTCGGCATCCAGCGAGGGCTGCTTTCATGGATCTTCCACCGGATGTAGGGCTTGTTGTTCTCCAGCGCTTCCGCCGCCATGTTGAGCAACTGGTTGAACAGCGACTGGTGATGCTTGCTGGCGACCAGCAGCGACATCATTTCCGCGAGCGCAGGTGCGAGCTTGATGCCGGATACTGCGTCCGTAATGCGGTTCTGCATGAACTGGCGCACATCCTCGTCTTCCACGATGCGCAGGAGCGCGGGAATGCTGCGTACGATCTGGCGCGAAATCGCCTTGCTGTTGACCGGGTCGGACAGCCAGGTCGCCGCCGCACCGGAAAAATCGATGCCGCGCAATTCTTCACGAATGATTTCCTGGGTAATGAAGTTTTTCTCAAGAAAATCGGAAAGGCTGTCGCCGATACGATCCTTGTTGCGCGGAATGATGGCGGTATGCGGAATCGGCAAACCGAGCGGAGAGCGGAACAAGGCTGTGACGGCGAACCAGTCGGCCAGCCCGCCGACCATCGCCGCTTCTGCGAAGGCGGCGGCAAACGACAGCAACGGAAAGCGTAATTGCAGGCTGCGTGCCACCAGGAACAAGGCAGCCATGGCCACCAGGAGACCGGTGGCCAGCGCACGCGTTTTCTTCAGTTGAACTGCCTGTTCTTGTTCTGGCATCGAATGGCCTGGCGAAGCGATAGGGATATCGTTTCGAGCGGCAGAAGATGCTTTTGGTTCATGAACCGTCGGGAGACGAGGCAATTTGCCCTTTTCTCGTCGATAAATAAAGGCAAACCAGCATCGCAGCGGCATAGAACCAGTAATCGAACGGGGCGAACCATAACCAGTGCTTGTGCCACGGAATCGCTCCCGCATGGAAACGCGCCAGGCCGAAGGCAGGATTGCAAACGAACCAGAGAAAATCCTCGGTGATCCAGAACAGCATGATGCAGGCAATCACCCGCAGCTCCGCGCGCCAGGTCCAGTGTCCGAACATGAACAGCGGCAAGTGGAAGAACAGCGCGATGAAGGGAAAGACCCAGGCGTGGTAACCGGTCATTGCGCGGCCGCCCCAGAAAATATCGAGCAGCCAGTGTTTCTCGATGCGCCAGGTCGGCAGGTTCGCGGCCCAACCAGCCGGCCCTTCGATCACGATTTCGACCTGCGCAAAGAAAAATGCGAGCAGCACGACCCAGGCGAGCGTCAGCGCCAAGTGTTTCCTGTTATGGTATTGCATCCTGCCTGTTCTTCCCGTTGTGAAAGTATGGCGTTCAATGCACGCCTGGCGGCGTCGGCCTTTCCAAGAGCGCGTGCACGTACTCGCATGGCTTGCGTGATTTCCGGTTCTTCAAGCAGGTAACGTACACGGTATTCCAGCGTGACCGGATCGGACGCCTTGAGCGCCACGCCTTGCTCCAGCAGAAAATCGGCGTTGCGCTCTTCCTGGCCCGGAATCGGTGAATTGAGAATCATCGGCAGGCCGCTCGCCAGGCATTCCGAGACGGTCAGTCCTCCCGGCTTGGTGACTGCGATGTCGGCGCAAGCCATCAATCTATCCACACGGTCGGTGAAGCCCAACGGATACAGGCGCCCGGGGTATTGCTGCGCAAGTTCCTGCAAGGCTGAAAGTGCAAGCGCATTCCTGCCCGCGAGCACGACCAGCTGGAAATCCGATTCGATGCCAAGCAGACGCACCGCCACATCGGCCAGGCTTCCCAACCCAGCACCGCCGCCCATGAGCAAGACTATCCTGCGAGCAGGATCAATGCCGAATCCCCGCGCACACTCTTCCCGTTCATGCTGCTCGCCGAATGCAGGCATGACAGGAATACCGGTGACATGGATGCGGTGCGAAGGTATGCCCTGCGCACGCATGCGGAACGCGACTTCCTCGCTGCCGGCAAAGTAGCCAGCCATTCCTTCCTGCACCCACATGCGATGCAAGTCGAAATCGGTGACCTGCACCCACACCGGGCAGTCCATGCGCCGCCTGCGAATCCGATGGGCAAGCAACTCCGCCGGCAGGAAATGCGTACATACAATCGCGTCCGGCGCAAAGGCGTCCACGGCTTTCATCAGCGCGCGGACATTCATCCGTTCCAGCCCGCGACGCATGCGTTCCCGCATGCTGTCGCCTTGAGCAACATTGGTCGACCGATACAAATGCCGCCAGAGCTCGGGATGCTTGTTGACCAGTGTGAGATAGAAATCGGTATAGATGCGGCGGAATGTGCTGGAGGCATAATCCATCGCGTCGACATGCAGGACCTCGTCGAATCCCTGCATGCCACGGGCATTTGCGCACAGGGCATCGGCAGCGCGCACGTGGCCAGCGCCGGCCGACACACTGAGTACCAGCAATCGTTTTGCTCTCGGCATGCAAGCCGGCACACCTGCTTCGATATCGGCTGCAACCTGCATCTCAGGCCACCGAAGAGAGCCGCACCGGCGCCATCCCGCGATGACATATCGGATGCAGGTTGCGCAGGAACTGTTCGGTTGCCGCGCCCCATGAATATTGCAACGCATGCTGGCGGACACGCCAGCGCTTCAGTCGCATGGCGTCGAAACAGGCGCGGGCAAGATCATGGTCGAGCATGCCTGACTTGCCGTGGTGGACGACATCGAGCGGACCTTCTACCGGATAGGCGGCCACCGGCACGCCGCAGGCCATTGCTTCGCCCATGACGAGGCCAAAGGTATCGGTGCGACTGGGGAATACGAAGACGTCGGCGCAGTTGTAATAGGCCGGCAGTTCGTCATGCGGCTTTGCGCCGAGGAAGCGAACGTTCGGATAGCGCTGCTCCAGTTCTTCCCGTTGAGGACCGTCGCCGATGACCCACTTCGTGCCGGGCAGGTCGAGCCGTAAAAAGTCTTCCAGGTTCTTCTCCACCGCAATGCGGCCGACGTACAAAAACAGCGGCCGCCCGATGCAGGCGAAGTCCTGCTCCTCCGGCTTGAACTGGTTGGTATCGATGCCGCGCCCCCACAGCCTGACGTTGCGAAAGCCGCGCTGCTCAAGAATGCGACGCATGCTGTCGCTCGGCACCATCACCGCCTTCGACGGCCCGTGGAACCAGCGCAGCCA
>DASVLM010000286.1:0-1842 GCA_036384875.1 Noviherbaspirillum sp. | reverse complement strand
CCGAGGGTAATGGGCTCGATGCTTGCCCGATCATCGAATTCCGGCGTGATGTCGCGAAACAAATCCTGCAGCCGGGAAATGGCCACCGTCCAGATGACGGGTTTATGTTCGGCAGCGATGGGTATGGCAGGCTGTTTCATGTTTCATCAATGTTCCAACGTTTCAATTGTAACGCAGTTTGAAACATGATGCGTCGGACATGTCAGCTCAGTGTTCTGGGTAGGTATTTATTAACCAATTGAAAAATAAATGTTTTTCGAAATCGAGGTTCTCTCGTTCCCTGGATTTTGTCCAATGGCACAGCGATTGCAATTACCGGTACCAGCTGTCCCGATGAAACGCCTCGACAACGACAAGGTGAAACCATGACCATCCAATCCGCCGGCGCCGCTTTCCGCAAAGCCGTCAAAGAAGAATCGCCACTGCAAGTGGTTGGCGCCATCAATGCCAACCACGCCTTGCTGGCCAAGCGCGCCGGCTATCGCGCCATCTATTTGTCCGGCGGCGGCGTCGCTGCCGGCTCGCTGGGCTTGCCCGACTTGGGCATTTCCAACCTCGATGACGTGCTGACCGATGTGCGCCGCATCACCGACGTGTGCGACCTGCCGCTGCTGGTCGACGTCGATACCGGCTTCGGTTCCTCCGCCTTCAACGTGGCGCGCACCGTGAAGTCGATGATCAAGTTCGGCGCCGCCGCGATCCACATCGAAGACCAGGTCGGCGCCAAGCGCTGCGGCCATCGTCCGAACAAGGAAATCGTCAGCAAGCAGGAAATGGTCGATCGCATCAAGGCCGCCGTCGATGCGCGCACCGACGAGAACTTCGTGATCATGGCGCGCACCGATGCGCTCGCCGTCGAAGGCCTGGAAGCCGCGCTCGACCGCGCCCAAGCCTGCGTCGAAGCCGGCGCCGACATGATCTTCCCGGAAGCCATCACCAAGCTGGAAATGTACAAGACCTTCGCTGATGCGGTGAAAGTGCCGGTGCTGGCCAACATCACCGAATTCGGCGCCACGCCGCTCTACACGGTGGAAGAACTGAAGGGCGTCGACGTCGGCCTCGTGCTGTATCCACTGTCGGCCTTCCGCGCGATGAACAAGGCCGCGGAAAACGTCTACAACGCGATCCGCCGCGACGGCTCGCAAAAGAATGTGGTCGACACCATGCAGACGCGCATGGAGCTCTACGACCGCATCAACTACCACGATTTCGAACAAAAGCTGGATGCGCTCTTCGCGCAGCAAAAAGCCAAGTAAACCGATAGGACCCCTGGAGATACCATGAGCGAACAACAGAACCCCGGCTTCAAACCCAAGAAATCCGTTGCCCTGTCCGGCGTCACCGCAGGCAATACCGCGCTGTGCACCGTCGGACGCACCGGCAACGACCTGCACTATCGCGGCTATGACATCCTTGACGTGGCCGATACCTGCGAATTCGAAGAGATCGCCCATCTGCTGGTGCACGGCAAGCTGCCCAACAGCGCCGAGCTGAAGGCCTACAAGACCAAGCTCAAGAGCCTGCGCGGCATTCCCGCCAACGTGAAGGCCGTGCTCGAAGCGCTGCCCGCATCTTCGCATCCGATGGACGTGATGCGCTCCGGCGCCTCCGCGCTCGGCTGCGTGCTGCCGGAGAAGGACGACCACAACACTCCCGGCGCGCGCGACATCGCCGACCGCCTGATGGCATCCTTCGGTTCCATGCTGCTGTACTGGTACCACTTCAGCCACAACGGCAAGCGTATCGACGTCGAAACCGACGACGACTCCATCGGCGGCCACTTCCTGCACCTGCTGCATGGCGAAAAGCCCTCGGAGCTGTGGGTCAAGGCGATGCACGTCT
>DASVLM010000285.1:0-2748 GCA_036384875.1 Noviherbaspirillum sp. | reverse complement strand
GGATGCCTTCGAAATCTTCGCCTGCCTTCTTCGGGTTCACGCCGGCGACGAAGCAGTTCTTGCCGTTGGCGTAATCGCGGCACATGCGGGTGTGGAACTGGCCGGTCTTGCCGGTGATGCCTTGCGTGATGACTTTGGTGTCTTTATTGATCAGAATCGACATTTGTATTCCCTTAGCGATTATTTACCAGCGGCGGCAACGACCTTCTGCGCTGCTTCTTCCATCGTGTCAGCCGCGATGATCGGCAGGCCGGACTCGGCCAGCATCTTCTTGCCGAGGTCTTCGTTGGTGCCCTTCATGCGCACGACCAGCGGCACGCTCAGCGACACCGCCTTGGACGCAGCGATCACGCCTTCAGCGATCACGTCGCAGCGCATGATGCCGCCGAAGATGTTGACGAGGATAGCCTTCAGGTTGGGGTTCTTCAGCATCAGCTTGAATGCCTCGGTCACCTTCTCGGTCGTGGCGCCACCGCCGACGTCGAGGAAGTTGGCCGGTTCGCCGCCGAACAGCTTGATGGTGTCCATGGTCGCCATGGCGAGGCCGGCGCCATTCACCAGGCAGCCGATGTTGCCGTCTAGGGAGATGTAGGCGAGGTCGAACTTGGACGCTTCGATTTCAGCCGGATCTTCTTCGTCCAGATCGCGCATCGCAACGATTTCCGGGTGACGGAACAGCGCGTTGGAATCGAAGTTGAACTTGGCGTCGAGAGCGATGACCTTGCCGTCACCGGTCAGGATCAGCGGGTTGATTTCGGCCAGCGATGAGTCGGTTTCCCAGTAGGCCTTGTACAGCCCCTGGAACTGCTTGCGTGCGTCGGGAATGGAAGCAGCGGGAACGCCGATCTTGGCGGCGATGTCGTCGGCGTCGGCGTCGGTCAGGCCGGTTTCCGGGTCGATCACGACCTTGTGGATGAGCTCAGGGTGCTTCTCGGCGACTTCCTCGATATCCATGCCGCCTTCGCTGGACGCCATCATGACGACGCGCTGCGTCACGCGGTCGGTCACCATGGAGACGTACAGTTCCTTCTTGATGTCGGCGCCTTCTTCGATCAGCAGGCGGCGAACCTTTTGGCCTTCCGGACCGGTCTGGTGGGTCACCAGCTGCATGCCCATGATGGCGTGCGAGTATTCCTTCACCTGGTCGAGCGACTTGGCAACCTTCACGCCGCCGCCCTTGCCACGGCCGCCCGCGTGAATCTGTGCCTTCACGACCCACACCGGGCCTCCGAGCGTTTCGGCCGCCTTGACCGCTTCATCAACGGAAAAGCACGGGATACCGCGCGGAACCGTCACTCCATATTTGCGGAGGATTTCTTTGCCCTGATACTCATGGATTTTCATGCGAGCTTCCCTTCAGACGCTTATTGAACAAAACTAACGAGGTTGAAATTAACTGGATTCGGATTGAGCCTCGGGCTTGACCGCCCAGCGCGGATAAAACTTCGCAACCGCTTCGCCGTCGGAGCGCAATGCATGACAACGATCGAGTTGAAAGGGTTTGTGGGTTTGATCATCGGCATCGGCCCCGTCTCGCGTGTCGAGCACGTCGCCGGCAAATGCCTGGACAGCCGCGGTCGGAAGAACCATGGCAAGTTCGGTGATATGAGTACAACCGTGGATGCCGGACAGGCGCTGCTTTACGCCATCGCGGAATCCTTTGAACAGGTTGAGACCGACGAGCTTGCCATAGTCAGGACCGATGGTGTCGCAATGCCCAGGATAAGGCACAAGGTCGGACACAGCTTCGGCGGCGATGATATTGAATTGGGTATCGATGGTGATGCGCAGCTGCAGGTCATGCACCGGAGTGCCTGCCGGACGAATGCCGGATGCAAGTTTGATGTCGCGCGTCTTGACGTCCGTAATGTGCGCGTCGAGATCCCACAAGCCGTCGTCGCGAGCGTACGCTTCGATCTGGATTGCGCGTGTGTGCTTTAGCGCTCGGCGGGAAGTCGGCGGTGATAAGGGCATACGGACCAATGCCATTCAGGCGGCAATAAAAATGCCGCATTTGCGTGTCGTTGTCGCAGTTTCTACGACAACAGCCGCTCATGCGGCGCTGCAAAGACCACGGAAGTGTAGCACAGGTCAGATAGCGAAACTACGGTATTGCTCTTTTGCTATTCAGATAACAGAAACTGGGGTTTTGCCTGAATGAAGATGTCCGTTCTCGACGAAATGCAGGCTTGAATGCGCCGCAAAACCAGTCACATATCATCTTCAAGCGATGCAGACTTGAGTGCATGACGAATTGCCGCAGACGAGAAACCTCGCTGTTGCAGGAAGCGCATTTGCTTTGCACGTTCAGCGGCATCTGCAGGAGGTTGGCCGAACTTGCGACGCCACACTTCGGCAGCGCGTTGTGCCTCATCTTCTCCCAAGGTCGACTTTATTTCATTGAGTGATTCGCCGTCGATGCCGTGGCTCTGCAGCTCGGACAGAATGCGGCTGTTGCCGAAACGGGCAGCACGCCGATGAATGAGGGATTCGGAGAACCGCGCATCCGAGAGAAGCTTTGCCGACTCAAGGCTGTCGAGGATGGATTCGATGTCATCGCCGTCCTGCGCATAACGCGCAAGCTTGCGAGCAAGTTCGATACGACTGTGTTCGCGAGCGGATAAATACTTCAGGGCTCGCGCCTTCAGACTCATTTGCAATTTAGCCATGGTAGTCCGGCGACGCGAGCCCCCTCACGTGAAGTATTCGTTATGAAAGAAACAGACGGATAAAGTAGTTATCCAGCTT
>DASVLM010000284.1:0-2969 GCA_036384875.1 Noviherbaspirillum sp. | reverse complement strand
TGCGACACCGATTTCGTCGGTACGGACGGCGAACGTGGCGGCAAGTACGATCCGGAAGACCTTGCTATAACGATAGATTCGCTCTGGCCGACAAGTCATTCGGCGAGCAAGTTCGTCGTATTCACCGGTGGAGAACCTTTGCTGCAGCTCGACAAGGCGCTGATCGACAACATGCATGCTCACGGCTTTACGATTGCCATCGAAAGCAACGGCACGATTGACGTGCCGCCTGGCGTGGATTGGATCTGCATCAGTCCCAAGGTCGGCTCGGAACTGAAGGTACGCAGGGGGAATGAGCTGAAGGTCGTGATTCCGCAGGAAGGCCAGCAGATCGCCGACTACGAAGGAATGGACTTCGAGCATTTCTATCTCCAGCCCATGGACGGACCGGAAGCTGCACGAAATACGCGCATGGCGATCGAACTCTGCAAGGCCAATCCCAAGTGGAAGCTGAGCATACAGACACACAAATTACTTCAGATTCCCTGAACCAGATGCTGACTATCACACGCAAGCTCGAATTCGATGCCGGCCACCGGATTCTCGACCACAAGAGCCAGTGCCGCAATCTTCATGGCCATCGTTACGTGCTGGAGATTACGCTTGTCGGCAATGTAATCGAACAAGAAGGTTGCTCCGACAACGGCATGATCATGGATTTCTCCGATGTAAAGACGCTGGCAAAGCAGCATCTCGTCGATGTCTGGGACCATGCATTTCTCGCCTACGCCAAGGACAAGGCCGTGCTCGAATTCCTCGGCACCATTCCGGGACACAAGACCGTCATCATCGACAGCATTCCCACCGTGGAAAACCTTGCGCGCACCGCATTCGACATTCTGAAGGCCGCCTATCACGACCGTTACGGCACCGGACTGCGCCTGCACAAAGTCGTGCTGCACGAAACCCCGAACTGCTGGGCAGAAATTACAGCGGACAACTAGGAAGCCATGGACGCCATCTTCATGCAGCAGGCCATATCCCAGGCACGCAACGCGTGGGAACTCGGCGAAGTGCCGGTGGGAGCTGTGGTGGTCAAGGATGGCGCAGTCATCGCAACGGGCTTCAATCAGCCCATCGGCAAGCATGACCCGACGGCACACGCCGAAATCATGGCCTTGCGCGCGGCGGCGGCCGTACTTGGGAATTATCGTCTTCCCGGATGTGAGCTTTTTGTGACGCTCGAACCTTGCGTCATGTGCGCCGGTGCAATGATGCACGCGCGACTTGCACGCGTCGTTTATGGCGCGCCCGACCCGAAAACCGGAGCCTGCGGTTCCATCGTGAATCTCTTCGAGCAGGAAAAGCTCAATCACCATACCAATGTCGTTGGCGGTGTTCTCGCCGAGGAATGCAGTGCGTTGCTGAAGGCGTTTTTTGCGGAGCGGCGCAATGCGGCGCGTGCGGCCGGTGCTGCGCCAGCGGTTGAATAGGATTGCGGAAAAGCGTTCCTGCAAAAATGCCCTGTCGCGTGTAAAGTCGTAAATCGATTGCTTGCTCGCTGTATCGAAACCCTGTCGATGTAGTGTACGTGTTGCGTGGCATGCCGCTTGCTCCTGCATACGCAGTAGCGATATCAAATCTGCTGCATATTCGAAACATTCTGTCGCCGGTGACCGGCGAAGCGCATTGGGGAACGAATTGAGCATCATTGAAGCCAACGGTATCCGGATTGCCTACGACACCTTGGGCAGTTCCCGGGGCGAACCTATCCTTCTCATCAATGGCCTCGGGCTTCAACTCATTTCCTGGCCGGAGGGATTTTGCAAGGGACTTACTGCCGAGGGATTCCGCGTCATTCGTTTCGACAATCGCGACAGCGGCTTGTCGAGCAAGATGAACCAATTTGGCAAGCCGAATCTCCAGCACGCTTTCTTCCGCACACTGTTTCATCTTCCCATGCTGAGCGGCTATACGCTGTATGACATGGCGAAGGACGCGATCGGCTTGCTCGACGGCTTGCATATCGAAAGAGCCCACATCGTTGGCGCATCGATGGGCGGGATGATCGGGCAAATCATTGCCGGTCTGAACCCGCACCGAGTGTTGACGCTGACTTCCATCATGTCTACCAGCGGCAGGCCAGGTCTACCCGGACCTTCTCTGGCTGCCAGCAACGCCATGTTTTCACAACCTCGCAATGGACGCGATATCGACGGTGTCATCGATCATTTTGTCCACCTGTTCAAGGTACTGGGCAGTCCGGCTTATCCGACACCGGACAAGGAACTGCGTGCCGGCATTACTGCTGCGGTGAAGCGCAATCCTTCCTTCTCCGGGACGCTGAGGCAGGTGATGGCAGTCGCCGCCTCCGGCGACCAGGCGGCACTGCTGCGTACCATCAAAGCGCCAACCATGGTCATCCACGGCACGGACGATCCATTGGTGCCGATTGCCTGCGGACGCGACATCGCCCGGCTCGTACCCGGCGCAGTGCTGCATGAAATCGAAGGGATGGGGCATGATTTCCCGCCGGCGCTCGATGGAATGCTGTCCGGGCTCATTGCCCAGCATTGCAAGAGCGGGATCCAGCCGGAAGTGCGCAGTGCCTGATATCCTTCCGATATCGCGTTTCACTCCATACATTTCATGAGCAAGACCGCAACTACGGGCATCGCCATCGTCGCCCCGGGAGGCTACGCGCCGGACGATGCCGGCGTAGCGCGCGCCATCGCACGCCTGGAACAGGCTGGTTGCCGCGTATTCAATTACTACGATCCGGCCGAGAAGCATCAGCGTTTCGGCGCGATCGATGAGAGGCGCGTCGCGCAGCTGCACGAGGCGGCGCGCAATCCGGATGTCGATATCGTGCTTGCACTGCGCGGCGGCTACGGCATGTCGCGCATCCTGCCGCAGATTGACCTGGCACTGCTTGCGAACAGTAGCAAGCGCTTTGTCGGACACAGCGACTTCACGGCATTGCAGATGGCGCTGCTCGCTATGCATGGCACGATGACTTTCGCCGGCCC
>DASVLM010000283.1:0-1986 GCA_036384875.1 Noviherbaspirillum sp. | reverse complement strand
GGTTCCGCACTGACCAAGTTCGTTGCGCCTCCGATCATCGCTGCCTTCGGCTGGCAGATGCTGCCGAAGGTGTATGCCGTGACGATGCTGGTGACTGCGCTGCTGTTCTGGTTCTTCTCCTTCACCGACAAGTCGCACCAGGTGTCGTCCAACACGTCCTTCGCCGAGCAGTTGAAGGTGCTGAAGGACCCGCGCGTGTGGCGCTATTGCCAGTACTACTCGGTAGTGTTCGGCGGCTATGTCGCGCTCGCGTTGTGGATGACGAAGTACTACGTCTCGGAATACGGCTTCGACATGAAGCTGGCCGCATTGCTGGCTGCATGCTTCTCGCTGCCGGGCGGCGTGCTGCGCGCGCTCGGCGGCTGGATCTCGGACAAGTACGGCGCCTACAAGGTGACCTGGTCGGTGATGTGGGTGTGCTGGGTTGCGTTCTTCCTGCTCTCGTATCCGCAGACCAGCATGGTGGTGAAGACCGTGACCGGCGACATGACGCTGCACATCGGCCTCAACCCGACACTGTTTACCGTGATCCTGTTCGTGGTCGGCGTGGCGATGGCCGTGGGCAAGGCGTCGGTCTTCAAGTTCATCTCGGATGACTTCCAGCACAACATCGGCGCCGTCTCCGGCGTGGTGGGCCTGGCCGGCGGTCTCGGCGGTTTCATCCTGCCGATCATGTTCGGCGCACTGGTCGACCTCACCGGCATCCGTTCCTCGTCTTTCATGCTGATGTACGGCACGGTGTGCGTCTCGCTGGTGTGGATGCATTTCTCGTTCAAGCCGCAGCGCGGCGAGCCCGAAGCGGTGGTGCCGCCGCTGGCGAAGGCAGCGTGATTCATTGAATTCAATGGCGGAGCGTCCGCTCCGCCAATCGCAAACAGGAGAACATCGTGAGCAAATATCTCATTACGCAATGGGAGCCCGAGACCCCGACATTCTGGGTGAGCAAGGGCAAGACGACGGCGAACCGCAACCTCTGGATTTCGATCCCGGCCTTGCTGCTTGCCTTCGCAGTATGGATGGTGTGGAGCGTGGTGGTGGTGAACCTGCCCAACATCGGATTCAAGTACAGCACCAATCAGTTGTTCTGGCTGACGGCGTTGCCGGGCCTTTCCGGCGCCACCTTCCGCATTTTCTATTCCTTCATGGTGCCGGTGTTCGGCGGACGTCGCTGGACCACGATCTCGACCGCATCGTTGCTGATTCCCGCACTGGGCATCGGCTTCGCGGTGCAGGATCCGAACACCAGCTATCCGACGATGCTGATCCTCGCGCTGCTGTGCGGTTTCGGCGGCGGCAACTTCGCGTCGTCGATGGCGAATATCAGCTTCTTCTTCCCGAAGGCGCAGAAGGGCTATGCACTCGGCCTCAATGCAGGCCTCGGTAACCTCGGCGTGTCGGTGGTGCAGTTCATCGTGCCGCTGGTGATTACCGCCGGCGTGTTCGGCGGCATGGGCGGCGATCCGCAGGCCTGGGTCAAGGGCGCACAAACCAAGCAGCTCTGGCTGCAGAATGCCGGCTTCGTGTGGGTGCCGCCTATCGTGCTGACGACGCTCGCTGCCTGGTTCGGCATGAATGACCTCGCTTCGGCAAAAGCATCGTTCGCCGAGCAGGCAGTCATTTTCAAGCGCAAGCACAACTGGCTGATGTGCTGGCTCTATGTCGGCACTTTCGGTTCCTTCATCGGCTACTCCGCAGGCTTCCCGCTGCTGACCAAGACGCTGTTCCCGGACGTGAATCCGCTGCAGTACGCCTTCCTCGGGCCCTTGGTCGGTGCGCTGGCACGCGTGGCAGGCGGCTGGATCTCCGACAAGCTCGGCGGCGCCATCGTCACTTTCTGGACCTTCGTTGTGATGATTGCTGCGGTTGTCGGCGTGATCATGTTCCTGCCGCATGACGGCAGCGCAGGCAGCTTCTCTGGCTTCTTCTGGATGTTCATGGTGCTGTTCGCCGGCACGGGTGTGGGCAATGCCTCCACCTTCCGCATGA
>DASVLM010000282.1:0-7868 GCA_036384875.1 Noviherbaspirillum sp. | reverse complement strand
CGGACATGAAGACGTGCGAGATCCTGCCTGCGCATGTTTCCGCCATGCTTGTACCGCTGCGTGAACTGGTTGCATCGCTGTCGATCTACGAACAAATGCCGCAGATCGAACTGGCGGTGGGCGAGGATGTGACTGCGCTGGTGATGCGCAACATGGCACCGCTGACTGTTGAGGACCAGGAGAAATTGCGCACGTTCGCCGATCAATATCGTGTGCAGTGGTGGCTGCAGCCCAAGGGACCGGATACGGTTTATCCCTTCTATCCTACCGATGTGCAACTGCACTATGTCCTTCCCGAGTTCGGCGTAAAGATGCCGTTCAAGCCGACGGATTTCACCCAGGTCAACCACCATATCAATCGCGTGCTTGTGGCCCGAGCATTGAGGTTGCTAGGTGTGCAGCCGCAGGATCGTGTGGCGGACCTGTTTTGCGGATTGGGGAATTTCACCTTGCCGCTCTCTACCCAAGCAAGGGAAGTTGTCGGCATCGAAGGTAGCAATACGCTCACGGAGCGTGCGCTCGACAATGCCCGTGTGAACGGACTGGAAGGCAAGACCACTTTTTACTCCCGCAACCTGTTCGACGCGACGACGGAGGATCTTGTCGCCTTGGGCAAGTTCGATCGCATGTTGATCGACCCTCCGCGTGAAGGCGCAATTGCAGTTTGCCAGGCGATCGCTGGCCTTGCTGAGCACCATCCCGACATGAAGCCGAAGCGGATCGTTTATGTGTCCTGCAATCCGTCAACGCTGGCTCGCGATGCGGGCTATCTTGTGCATCAAGGCGGATACACGTTGCGCCAGGCAGGCGTGGTGAACATGTTTCCGCATACTGCCCACGTGGAGTCGATCGCGGTTTTCGACCTGTCTTGAAGTTCGATGCAGACGAAAAAAAACCGGCCAACTACCGGTTTTTTTTATTGCGAATACATCAATCTCGCTGGCCGCCGAAAATGCCCAGCAAGGAGAGAAGGTTGGCGAAAATATTGTACAGGTCGAGATAAATGCTCAATGTAGCCGTGATGTAATTCGTTTCTCCACCGTTCACGACCTGCTGTACATCGAACAGGATGTAAGCAGAGAAGATAGCGATGGCCAGCACCGAAACAACCAGGTAAAGCGCCGGAACATGCAGGAAGATGTTCAGGACGCTGGCAACGATCAGCACGAGAACGCCAGCGAAGAGCCATTTGCCAAGCCCGGAGAAATCGCGCTTCGATACCGTGGCAATCGTTGCCATTCCGGCAAATATGGCAGCGGTGCCGCCAAAGGCGATCATGATCAATGCGACGCCATTGGCAAACCCGAGGATATGCCCCACCAGGCGCGAGAGCATCAATCCCATGAAGAACGTGAAGCCGAGCAGGACGGCGACCCCGATCCCGGAATTCTTGGTCCTTTCGATGGCATAGAAGAAACCGAACGCAATGCCCATGAACAACATGAAACCGATGAGGGGACTGCCGGCGAAAAAGCTGAAATTCAGCTGCACTCCGATCCAGGCACCTAGGATGGTGGGAATCATTGAAATGGCAAGGAGCCAATAAGTGTTGCGCAATACCCGGTTGCGCACGACAAGGGCGTCGCTGGACGCTCCGTAGGCGGGCTGCAGGTGTTGATCCATGGTTCCTCCAGTAAGTAAGTGCAAGTGGTTGGGCCGCGCAAGAATATCACGCTATCAATAGTGTAGGACGGATGTGCGAACGGGGAGTTCGGAATGCCGTTTCAGCTTCAGTCTATTGCTGCCTGAAATCCCTTTCGGCCAATTCTTTCATGCTAGAATAGAAGGTTAGTTGATTTCTCAGTGAATAAACTTAACCCTTTCATTTTATTGGAGTTTTTACAGATGGCAATCGAACGCACCCTGTCGATCATCAAACCGGACGCAGTCGCAAAAAACGTGATCGGCCAGATTTACACCCGTTTCGAAAACGCCGGCCTGAAGGTCGTTGCCGCCCGCATGGCGCAACTGTCGCGCGCCGAAGCGGAGGGTTTCTATGCGGTGCACCGTGAGCGCCCCTTCTTCAAGGATCTGGTGGACTTCATGGTTTCCGGCCCGGTCATGATCCAAGTGCTGGAAGGTGAAAACGCCATCGCCAAGAACCGCGAACTGATGGGCGCAACCGATCCGAAGAAGGCCGACAAGGGCACTATCCGCGCTGACTTCGCCGATTCGATCGATGCCAATGCCGTGCACGGTTCCGACGGCGCCGATACCGCCAAGGTCGAAATCGCCTATTTCTTCCCGGCGCTCAACGTCTACTCCCGCTAATCGATCGATATGCCGCTCGCCTTGACGATCTGACGACGCAAGCATGGGCGGCAAGATGAAAAAACATGACGGCTCTCACCAATCTGCTGGACCTCGATCCCGCACAACTCGCCGCCTACTGCGGCGAGTTGGGTGAAAAGCCGTTTCGCGCCAAGCAGTTGCAGCGGTGGATACACCAATTCGGCGTCAGCGATTTCGACGCGATGACCGACCTGGCGAAGTCGCTGCGTGAAAAGCTGAAAACCCGCGCCTATGTAGCGGCGCCGGCGGTAATCAGCGATCACACCTCGTCCGACGGCACGCGCAAGTGGCTGCTCGATGTCGGACAAGGTAATGCCGTCGAGACGGTATTCATTCCCGAAGAAAATCGCGGCACGCTATGCGTATCGACGCAGGCGGGTTGCGCAGTCAACTGCCGGTTCTGCTCGATCGGCAAGCAAGGTTTCAGTCGTAACCTGACCGTTGCCGAAATCATCGGCCAGCTCTGGATGGCAGAACTCGAGTTGCGCAAGTCGAAGGGCATCGAGTCCGGTCCGAAGGGCGAGCGCCAGATCACCAATGTCGTCATGATGGGCATGGGCGAGCCGCTGCTCAATTACGAGCCGACGGTAACAGCGTTGAGACTCATGCTCGACGATAACGCCTACGGTCTGTCGCGCAGGCGCGTGACGGTATCAACCAGCGGTGTCGTGCCAATGATCGACAAGCTCTCGCAGGATTGTCCGGTTGCTTTGGCGATCTCGCTGCATGCTTCGAACGATACGCTGCGTGACGGTCTCGTCCCGTTGAACAAGAAGTATCCGCTGGCTGAACTGATGGCGGCGGCAACGCGATACCTTGAATTCGCGCCTCGCGACTTCATCACTTTCGAATACTGCATGCTTGACGGCGTCAACGACACCGACGAGCATGCTCGTGAACTGGTCGCTCTTGTAAGAAACGGCGCACATCCGGTTCCCTGCAAGTTCAACTTGATCCCCTTTAACCCTTTCCCGGAATCCGGCCTGGTTCGCTCCAACAATGTTCGCATCAAGGCATTTGCGCAAATACTAATCGATGCCGGTATTGTCACGACGATCCGCAAGACGCGTGGTGACGATATCGATGCGGCCTGCGGACAGTTGGCAGGGGAAGTGCAGGACCGGACTCGAGTGCAGGAGCGCATGCAGAAGATGGACGAATACCGGAAGAAGTTCGGCGAGAATTTCGGCCGTATTGTCGAGGTGCCGCGGTGAAAAGAGTATTCCTTGCGTGGTGCATGGCTGGGGTCGCGGCTGTTGTCCAATTGGCCGGTTGCGGTTCTGCGCCGATGACGGGTAACAATAGTGATCTGCAAACCAGTTCTGACCAGACGGACAACCAGAAGCGTGCCCGCATTCGCTTGCAGCTCGCTGTTGGTTACTACGAGCAGCGCCAGATGCCGGTCGCACTTGACGAAATCAAACAAGCGCTTCTGGCCGACCCGAATCTCGCAGATGCGTACAGTGTCCGCGCCCTGATCTACATGGACATGGGCGAGAACAAGCTGGCGGAGGACAACTTTCAGGAAGCGCTGCGGCTGACGCCCAATAACCCCGATTTCAGCAACAATTATGGTTGGTTCCTGTGCCAGACCGGCCGTGAGCGTCAGGCAATGCCGTATTTCGATGCGGCGCTCAAGAATCGTGGATACCACTCGCCGGAAAAGGCCCTGAACAACGCGGGTATCTGTAGCCTGCGACTCAAGGACAAAGCCGCAGCCGAAAAATTCTTCATGAAGGCTTTTCAGGTTGATCCGGCCAATCCCTCTACCAATGCCAATCTGGCCAAGATCTACTACGATCAAGGCGACTATGAGCGTGCGCGTTTTTACATCGGCCGAGTGTTGAAGGCGGATGTGATGACGGCAGACGTGCTTTGGCTAGCCATTAAAATCGAACGCAAGCTCGGTGATCGCGCGGCCGAGACCAGCCTGGTAACCCAATTGCGGCGGCGCCATCCTGATTCGTCCGAGTTCGCGGCCTTTCAACGTGGGGCATTCAATGAGTGAGCCGGAAATTAACAATATCCCGGTACCGGAAAACCAGCAACAGCAAGAACGGATCAGCACTTTATCCGCAGGTGCCAAGCTCGCCGCTTGTCGTGAAGAGCGTGGATGGACGGTGGAGCAGGTGGCTAGCCAGCTGAACCTCGCGCCGCGCCAGATTCTCGCTCTCGAGCACGATGATTATCCGTCCTTGCCTGGGATGCCAATCGTACGCGGCTTCATCCGATCGTATGCGAAGCTGCTCAAGATCGACGCAGCGCCGCTGCTCGGTCTGGTGGGCGGCGAGAAACTGGCGGCGCAAGAGTCGCTGGAGCCTCGCAAGTCGCTGGCGGCGCCGTTCTCTGAGACACGGCTGCCCTCTATGTCGGATCGGCCCGGATTGTCCTCAAAGTGGGTGATCGGCGGCCTGCTGGTGGTGCTGCTTGGAGTAGGTCTTTGGGCTGCCCAGCAGTCGGCAGATGTCAGTTCTTTGCAAAAGTCGGCAGCCGATCAGGTAAAAGGCGGTCTAGCCTATCTGTCCGGTTCCGAAGCAAGCAAGCCTGCCGAAGAAAAGCTCGCAGTTCCGGCTCAGTCCGCGGCTTCGCAGGAACAGGATACTGCGACACGTGCAGCGCCGGTGGAAACACCGAAAGTTGAGGAGCCTGCCAATTCAGTGCTTGAAGTTGCCCCATCGTCTGGACAGCCGAAACCTGTCGACGCAAAGTCGACTGCTGCGTCGGCAACGGCGGGCGCTGTGGCGACCAAGCCGGCGGATTCGGAATCCAAGGCTAACAATAGCAATGACGCATTGATTTTCAATGCGCATGAGGACTCATGGATAGAAGTCCGCCGTGCGAGTGACAAGACTGTGCTCTTGTCGCGTGTCGTGAAGGCGGGTTCTAGTGAATCGGTTGAAGTGAACGAGCCGGTCACGGTGGTCGTTGGCAATGCTGCCGGCGTCAATGCGAGTTTGCGTGGTGCGCCGGTTGAGTTGAAATCTGCTGGCGGCAACGTGGCTCGCCTTTCCTTGAAATAGAGGAAGAACATGTCGGTTGTGAATTCTCCCATTCCGTCTGGCCCGCAGGCGCGCCGCATGAGGCGTGGAGTATCGGTTCGTTATGGTTCGCGCGAAGTCGTGGTTGGTGGGGTTGCGCCTGTGGTGGTGCAATCGATGACCAATACCGACACCGCGGATGCCATCGCGACTGCTATCCAGGTCAAGGAACTTGCGCGTGCAGGCTCCGAACTGGTGCGCATTACCGTAAATACGCCGGAAGCTGCTGCATCGGTCGTCGCGATTCGCGAACAGCTCGACAAGATGGGAATCGATGTGCCGCTGGTGGGTGATTTCCACTATAACGGACACAAGCTTCTCACCGATTTCCCGGACTGTGCAAAGGCGCTGTCCAAGTACCGTATCAATCCTGGCAATGTAGGCCAGGGATCCAAACGAGATACGCAGTTCGCTCAAATGATCGAAGTGGCCTGCAAGTACGACAAGCCGGTGCGTATCGGTGTCAACTGGGGTAGCTTGGATCAAGCGCTGCTGGCTCGCATCATGGACGAGAACGCGCGTCGGGCAGAACCGTGGGACGCTCAGGCAGTGATGTATGAAGCGCTCGTCACATCGGCTATCGAGAATGCACGACGTGCTGAAGAATTGGGGCTGCCCGGTGACAAAATCATCCTGTCGTGCAAGGTATCGGGCGTGCAAGACCTGATCGCGGTATATCGCGAGTTGGCGCTCCGTTGCGATTATCCGCTTCATCTCGGATTGACTGAAGCCGGCATGGGAAGCAAGGGTATCGTGGCTTCGACAGCCGCACTGTCGGTTCTCCTGCAGGAAGGCATTGGTGACACGATACGCATCTCGTTGACGCCGGAGCCGGGAGGTGACCGCACGAAGGAAGTCGTGGTAGCGCAGGAAATCCTGCAGACGATGGGGTTGCGCAAGTTCGCGCCCATGGTCATTGCGTGCCCTGGTTGCGGACGAACGACATCGACTGTATTCCAGGAACTGGCCGATCGCATCCAGACCTATTTGCGCGAGCAGATGCCGGTCTGGAAAAAGGAATATCCCGGCGTGGAAAACATGAACGTTGCGGTCATGGGATGCATCGTCAACGGGCCAGGCGAATCCAAGCATGCGAATATCGGCATCAGCCTGCCGGGCACGGGGGAATCGCCGGCCGCGCCGGTGTTTGTCGACGGCGAAAAGAAAATTACGTTGCGCGGCGAACGTATTGCCGAGGAGTTCCAGGCTATCGTGCTGGACTACGTGAAAACACGCTACGGCAAAGAATCGGCTGCGGCATGACGCAGTCTTTGTATCGAGTAGAGAATGTCTGAAAACAAAAAAGCTGAAAAGATCGTTGGCGTGAAAGGGATGAACGACATCCTGCCGGCTGATGCACCACTGTGGGAGCTGTTCGAAAATACGGTCCAGTCTGTGTTGAAAAGCTACGGATACCAGCAGATCCGCACACCCATCGTCGAGCCGACTGCACTGTTTGCGCGTGGCATCGGTGAGGTCACCGACATCGTCGAAAAGGAAATGTATTCCTTCGTCGATTCCATGAATGGCGATCAGTTGACCCTGCGCCCCGAGAACACCGCCGGCGTGGTGCGCGCGGTGGTTGAGCACAACCTGACCTACGACAGCCCGAAGCGTCTCTGGTACGTCGGCCCGATGTTCCGCCACGAAAAACCGCAGCGTGGCCGCTACCGGCAGTTCCATCAGGTTGGTGGGGAAGCAATCGGGTTTACCGGCCCGGACATCGATGCCGAAGTCATCATGATGTGCCAGCGATTCTGGGACGACCTGGGCTTGAACAATGTTCGCCTTGAACTGAATTCCATTGGTGATGCTGACGAGCGTAACCGTCATCGCACCGATCTGATCACGTACCTGGAAAAGCATCGCGATTTGCTGGACGCCGATGCACAGCGTCGCCTGCATACCAATCCGCTGCGTATCCTGGACACCAAGAATCCTGCGATGCAGGAAATGGTGAATGGCGCGCCGAAACTGCTCGATTACCTCGGTGAAGAATCGCGTGCCCACTTTGAAGGTGTGCAGAAAATCCTGCGCCACAACAGCATTCCATTCACAATCAATCCCCGTCTGGTACGCGGACTGGATTATTACAACCGTACCGTGTTCGAGTGGGTCACCGACGAACTGGGTTCACAGGGTACGGTTTGCGCTGGTGGGCGCTACGATGTACTGGTCGAAATTATTGGTGGCAAGCCGACCCCGGCATGCGGCTTTGCGATGGGTGTCGAACGTCTGCTGGAATTGCTGAAGGCTTCGGGAGAGAAATTTACGCCGAACCAGTGCGACGTCTACGTCGTGCACCAGGGAGAAGAGGCTGGGTTGCAGGCCTTCGTCGTTGCCGAGCGTCTGCGTGATTCCGGGCTCGACGTTGTGCTGCACTGTGCATCCGCAGGTTCGGGAGGAAGCTTCAAGTCCCAAATGAAGCGCGCCGACGCCAGTGGTGCAAATTTCGCCGTCATCATCGGTGAAGACGAAATTGCCAACGGTGTTGCCGCGGTCAAGGCGTTGCGCGCGGAAGGCGGCGAAAACACACAG
>DASVLM010000281.1:0-2166 GCA_036384875.1 Noviherbaspirillum sp. | reverse complement strand
TGGATACGCAATCCCCGCATCAAGCTGCATTGAAAACAGCTACGGGAGCCTGGGCGCTCCCGCAGCGTGATGCCGATCAGCCGCGATGCTGATGCCGCATGCCGCCCTTGAAACCGTCGTCGAAGATCTTCTTCTGTTCCGGCGTCAGCACCGCATAAAACTCCTTAGTTGCGGCGATGCGATCGGCCATCTTCTGCTCATGCTCTTTCATGCGTGCCAGCATGAATTCCATGCGTTCCGGCGCGGTCATCTTGTCGAGCGCCGCGCGGTCAGGGCGGGACGGCGGATTGGCAGGTTTCATCTTCGCGATGTATGCATTCCAGGCTGTTTCCTGCGAGGGATTCAGGTGAAGCTTGTCATGCATTTCGGCAGCGCGCTTTTCCATGCGCGCCTTCATGTGCTCGGCGAACCTGCCATCGTGCATGCCACCTTGCGGGCCTTGCTGGTTGTCCGCCGCCTGGGCCGCACATGCGCCGGCAGCGAGGGTAATGGCAGAGAAGCCGATCAACAGGCATTTGCGAATCGAAGTCATGGTCTTTCCTTTGCGAGATTGTTCAACATTCAGGGCAAGGCGCTTCCGCTCTTGCACGGTACCCATGATGGCGGGAAGTTGTAACCTTGCGATGTCGCCGCGTAACGCCCGAAAGCCGATTTGTATCGGCCTGTATCAAGCCTTGCGGCAGAAACAGCGCGATACAATTCCGGCTCGAATGCCTTGCCCGGAATTGCCATAATCAAGCCCATGGAAAATCCTGCCCAGATACTGATCGTTGACGACGACCGCGACATCCGCTCGCTGCTGGCCGAATACCTGGAAAAGAACGGATATCGCGCCCTCACCGCCGGCGACGGCAAGGCGATGTGGAAGGTGCTCGATGAATCGCGCGTCGACCTCATCGTGCTCGACCTCAACCTTCCCGGCGAGGACGGCCTGACGCTGTGCCGCAACCTGCGCAGCCGATCGGACATTCCGGTCGTGATGCTGACTGCGCGCGGCGAGCCGCTCGACCGCATCCTCGGCCTGGAAATGGGCGCCGACGATTACCTGCCGAAGCCGTTCGAGCCGCGCGAGTTGTTTGCCCGCATCCGCAGCGTGTTGCGGCGCACGCATGCCCTGCCGCCCAACCTGCAGAGCGGCGACCCGCA
Source organism: Noviherbaspirillum sp. (assembly GCA_036384875.1). Lineage (GTDB taxonomy): Bacteria > Pseudomonadota > Gammaproteobacteria > Burkholderiales > Burkholderiaceae_D > Noviherbaspirillum. Next base: position 1,020 of record DASVLM010000281.1, on the reverse strand, counting down.
GCAAGTGCATTTCGCCGGCTGGACCATGGATTTCACCGCGCGGCACCTGATCAATCCCAACGGCGTGATTGTGGCGCTCTCGGGCGCCGAATTCAGGCTGCTCAAGGTCTTCCTCGACCATGCCAACCGCGTGCTGAGCCGCGACCAGCTGCTCAACCTGACGCAAGGCCGCGACGCAGATCCTTTCGACCGCTCCATCGACTTGCAGATCAGCCGGCTGCGGCAGAAGCTCGGCGAAGATGCCCGTTCGCCCCAGATCATCAAGACCGTGCGCAACGAAGGCTATGTGCTCGCCACGCAGGTGGCCAAGGAATGATGAAATCCTTGCTGCAATCGCTGACGGGCCGAGTCGTCGTGATCCTGGTTTGCGGCGTGATCCTCAGTGCCCTGCTGGCATTCAGCCTGACCGTCGGCGAACGCCAGCGGATGATCGGGCAATTCCGCGACTTCCATGCGGTGGAACGCGTCGCACAGTTCGTGCTGTCGGTCGAGGGTATTCCGCCCGAATTGCGCGTTCCCTATCTGGCTGCTGCACGCGGCGTCGGTGTTCGCGCGCAAATGGCAGAGCCGTCGGAGAGCATGCAGCAGCACCAGTCGGACCTGGCGGAAAGGCTGGCAAAACGCTTGCCAGCCGGACACCAGGTTGTCTCCACCGAGGCTCATCCCGACGATTGCGTTCCACCCAAGGGGCCGCCCCCTCCCTCTGCGTACGCGCATCCCTCCGATTTCCGCCTGCCATGCGAAGCGCTGCTCGTGACGCTGCAGGACGGCACCCGTCTTCGCATCGCGGCCACGCCGCCACGGCCGATTTCGTTCGCCGCGCCGCGCGACCTGCTCACCTACGGCGCGCTATTCATCCTCTGCGTCGGGGCACTTGCAGCCGTTGTGGCGCGCATGGCGCTGCGCCCGCTCAACCGCCTTGCACAAGCAGCCACCGAACTCGGCAACGATATCGAAAGGCCGCCGCTACCCGAGCAAGGCGCGACGGAAATCCGCCAGGCCGCCGCCGCATTCAATGCG
>DASVLM010000280.1:0-7688 GCA_036384875.1 Noviherbaspirillum sp. | reverse complement strand
ATAGATGAGAAACGCGCTCGACGCAAGCGAGGCAAACAGCAGCCGCTGCCGGCTGATGGCTTCCACCACTGCCAGCACGAGCAGCACCGTCAGCGTCGGCATGAGCGCCAGCAGCATTTCGCCTTTCAGGCCGAGGCGCCGTCGAGATCCGCTCATCGGTGGAGGCTTCCATGCTCGGCAGGAAATTCCTGCGCGTGCTGCTTCAGCGCGGGTTCGTCACTGGCTTTTTCATCCTTCATTTCAATGCTGAGGAAATAATTGAGCGCGGTACGGATGATGGCAATCGCGGCAAGCTTGCCGATGCGGTCCCAGGTCGGTGCGATAGACGTGGAGAGAATGTCGGCGGCGAGCTGCAATTCCAGCGCGAGGGTGAGGTAACGCGCGAACGCGAGGCGAATCGGCGTGAATGTGCCACCGCGCCGGTAGAGTGCATAACGTGCGATGCCGATGACGGCGATCAGGACTCCGGCGGCGATGATGAGCGCGCCCAGCGTTTCCACCAGCAGTCGCAACCACTCCACGCCTGCCTGGACTTGTTCCTCGACTTGATCGAACAATGCGGGTCTCCTGGCGGTTGTCTATTCCCTGTGTTTGGCGTTGGATGACTCGTTCCGGACTTGCGGTGTTTCAGGGAGCGGGCTGGGATATTTGGGCGGGGACCAAAGGCAATGGATAAGTTAACAGCCTCTGCCCGACAGGCTTTGCCAGTTGATAAATTTTTTCCTTGGAAGCCGGACACAAGGAAGTCTTGCAGATGTTCCACGCCCAAATATCCCAGCCCGCCCCCTGAAACACCGCAAGTCCTGCTTTAGTTGTGGCTCCAGACTTGAATGACAAGCAAGGCGTGGGATTGTTCCTGTCGCGGCAACTGCGTGGCCGCAATGCTCAACGCCAGAACACGCCGCCTTTTCCCACGACCGTCAGTTCCACGAAATGCGAGCCGTCGCGGTCGTCGGGGCCATAGTTCACCACGACGCCGCCAAGGTCGACATCGTGCATCGATGCCATGGCGTCGATCAGCGACTGGCGGCTCGGATGCGGTCCGGCACGCTTCAATCCCTCCGCCAGCAATTTGGCGGCGACGAAGCCTTCCAGCGCGGCATACGACATCGGCGGCGGATGGCCCATCGTTTTCAATACGCGCTGGAATTCACGCGTGACACTCGCGCCCACATCGTGCGGATAGGGCATGACCTGCATGACGCCGATGCCGCGTCCGTCTTCACCGAGAGACTTGAAAAAATGTTCCGAACTCACGTTCGACAGCATGATGAATTGCGGACGCAAGCCTTTCTTGTGCATCCGCTTCACGAAGTCGGCACAGGCGCTGGGCGTGCAGGCCATCAAGACCGCCCCCGGATTCGCAGCAGCAATCGCATCGGCTGCGGGGCCGACATCAAGTGTCTTGCGGCTGTATTTCGCCACGACCGCAGCATGCATGTTGCGGGCCGTGAGGCTGCGCTGAAAACCTTCGAGGCCATCCTCGCCGAAAGCGTCATCCTGGTGCAGGATCGCGACCTTGCGTATCTGCAGCATCGACAATGATTCGACCATCTTGCCGGCTTCATCCCAGTAGCTGGCGCGGAGATGGAAGACGTAAGGATTGAACGGCCGGTGCAGCGCGGCCGCGCCCGAGAACGGAGCAACCAGCGCCACGTGTTCCTTTTGAAGCAGCGGCAACACTGCTTCCACGGTCGGCGTGCTGCGATAGCCGAACAGTGCAATCGCATGCTCCTGCTGGAGCAGCCGTTCGGTGTTGTCGAGGGTTTTCTTCGGATCGCGCTGGTCGTCGTAGCTGCGCAGCTCGACTTCGCGCCCGTGGATGCCGCCCTGTGCGTTGAGCCAGGAAAAGTATGCTCGCGCGCCAAGCATGTTTTCCTTGCCGATTGCTTCACCGGAAAGCTCCACCGACTGGCCGACGACCAGTTTTTCCGCGGCAGAGGCGACACAGGCGCCCGCCAGCGTGGCGCTGCACAGCAACGACAGTACGAGTCCCTTGTTCATGCAAACGTCTCCTGGTTCTGGTTTTGTTTGCAGGAAGTATTGCGCTCTTTATATTTCATTTTGCTTTCAGCGCAACGACATCCTCCCGCGCAGCCGCCGGGAGGATGTCGCAAGGGGAACGACTGTGACTGCGCCCGGCAAGGTGCGCCGAACGCTGTCGTTGAAGCTCAGCTTCCCTGCCGGTTCTGGAATTCCGGCACGAAGAGTTCCGACCACTTCGCCGGACGCGTCTTGATCGTGCCCGCTTTCCCCATGAAGGTGACGTACTGCGAAACGCCGTTCGGCGTGGTGGAGAACTGGGTATCGGGGTCGGCCAGCATCTTTTCGACTTCGTCCTGCGTCATCTTGATCTTCGATACGCGCAGGAAGGTTGCCGCCGCGCCCTTGCGGTCCTTGCGGATGTACTCGTTCGCTTCCTCCTGCGCTGCCATGAAGGCCTTGGTCAGCTTCGGATTCTGGTCGACGAACTGCTTGAGGGCGAATACCACGTCGAGTGTGATGTTGCCCAGCACCTTGGAAGAATCCACCACGCGCGTAATGTGCGGGTCCTTCAACTCCTGGTAGGAGAAGGGCGGGGAAGTGAAGTGCGCGGTGATTTCCGTCTTGCCCGACAACAGCGAGCCGACCGCTTCAGGATGGCCAAGGCTGACAGTCTGCGGGTCGAGCTTCGCATAATTGTCCTGGCCGAATTCCTTCGCCACGACCATCTGCAGCACCACCGCAGACAGGGAGGTTTTGATGCCGGGGATGGCGATCTTGTCTTTCGGCGTGAAATCCTTGAGCGACTTGATGGCGGGATTATTCGTGTTGAGCCACAGCGACGAGGTGCTCAATGCGCCGAGCCCGATCACTTCCGAACGCGGGATGCCGTGTGCCTTCGACCACAAGGTAATGAAGCCGGGTGCGCCGATGCCTGCGATGTCCAGGTTGCCTGCCAGCATGGCGTCATTGATGACGTTGCCGCCGTCCAGCTTGACCCACTCCACCTTGACGTCGCCTGCGCCTTCCGACTTCGCATGCTTCTCCAGAAGTTGCTGGTCGCGCATCACCATCAAGGGAAGGTAAAGGATGCCGTAGCCATGGGAAATGCGTACCTTGCTGGCTTCGGCATGCGCGCTCAGTCCGGGTACGGCAAGCGCGGCAGCGAGGATGAGGGAAGTAAACGTCCTGCGTTTCATATGTGTCTCCATTGGTTGTTGTAAAGAAAATCGAATCAATGCGCCATGCCCCAGCGGCGGATGGTACGTTTTTCGATGTTGGCAAAAATGATGTTTTCCACGAACAGGCCGATGATGATGACGAAGAATAGGCCGGAGAATACGTTCGCCGTTTCCAGCTGGTTGCGGTTCTCGAAGATGTACCAGCCCAGTCCGCCGCTTCCCGAAGACACGCCGAACACGAGCTCCGCTGCGATCAGGGTACGCCATGCAAAGGCCCAGCCGATCTTCAGGCCCGTCAGGATGCTGGGGAAAGCCGCCGGGACGAGAATCGAACGCACCAGCGAAAATCGCTTCAAGCCGTAGTTCTGTCCGACCATGGTCAGCGTCTTCGATACTGCCCTGAAACCGGCATGCGTATTCAGCGCCACGGCCCACAGTACCGAATGCACCAGCACGAAGATCACGCTGCCGGTGCCGAGTCCGAACCAGATCAGCGCCAGCGGCAGGAGCGCGATGGCCGGCAAGGGGTTGAACATCGAGGTCATCGTTTCAAGGAAATCGTTGCCGATCCTGGAACTGATGGCCAGCGTGGTGAGGAGCGCTGCCAGGCCGATACCGATGCTGTAGCCGACGACGAGGGTTTTCAGGGAGGCGGCTGCACGCTCGATCAGCACGCCACTGCCGATGCCTGACACGAATGCGCTGATCGTCTCGCTGAAGCTCGGGAACAGCAACGGGTTTCCCAGCCAGCGGCCGTAGCATTCCCATAGCGCAGCAAGTATCACCAGCAATACAGTCTTGCGCAGCCAGGCAAGCCGGTACAGCGATTCGAATGTCGATAGCGGCGCCTCGATGCTGGCGGCGTCAACCTGCGAGGGTTCGAGCACGATCTCCGGACGATGGACGAGTGTATTGTTCATGATCGCACCTCAATGGGAAAACAGCATGGAATTGATTCGGTTTTCAAGCGCCGCCTGGCTTGCGGTGCCCAGCTCGCTTTCGGCGATGCTGTTGAGCTCCGCCTTGACCTGCCCCGGATGCGGCGACAGCAGCAGGATGCGCGTGCCGATGCGGATCGCTTCCTCGATGGAGTGCGTCACGAACAGCACCGTGAAGCGCGTGTCGTCCCAGAGACGCAGCAGTTCGTCCTGCATTTTGCGCCGGGTGAGTGCGTCGAGTGCGGCGTAGGGTTCGTCCATCAGCAGCACATCTGGTTCCATCGCCATGCCGCGTGCGATCGATACGCGCTGCTTCATGCCGCCCGACAGCGTATGCGGATAGCTGTCGATGAATTTCGACAGCCCGACTTTTTCGATGTAGTACGCGGCGCGCTCTTCCATTTCCTTGCCGCGCAGGCGCCCGCTGGCGTGCAATGCAAATTCCACGTTTTGCCGCACCGTTTTCCACGGCAGCAGTTGGTCGAATTCCTGGAACACCATCATGCGATCCGCACCGGGCTCGGTGATCTCGCGGCCTTTGAGACGGATCTTGCCGCTCACCGGATTGAGATAGCCGCCAATGGCCTTGAGCAGCGTCGACTTCCCGCAGCCCGACGGCCCGAGCAGCACGAAGCGGTCGGAAGGATAAACGTTGAAGCTGACGTTTTGCGTCGCGGTGACAAGATGCTCGCTGGTCTTGTACTGCAGCGTCACCCTGTCGATTTCGAGCAGGGGCGAAGGCAGCCCTGCCGTAGAGGCAGGCGGTGCGAGAACACCGGTTTCTATTTTCACAATGGTCTCCTTGAATCGATTGACTATCCGGTTATGCCAAGAGATGCTATCGGCCGAACCTGTAATGAATCTGACTTTGGGAACTGGAGACCGAGATGCGCATCCTGCTGGTTGAAGACACTGACGACGTCGCGCAGGCTATCGTTTCCAGGCTTTCCGGCATGGGCCATGCAGTAGACCGGATTGCCGACGGCGCGGTCGCCGCGGGCATGGTCACCGCCGAGTACGATCTCGTCATCCTCGACGTGATGCTGCCCGGCATGGACGGATTCGCCTTGCTGACGCGCTTGCGGGAAGCCGGCAAAGACACGAAGGTGTTGATGCTGACCGCCTGCGGTGAGATTGACGAGCGCGTGCGCGCCCTGGATCTCGGCGCGGACGACTACCTCATGAAACCTTTCGACTATCGCGAGCTGGAAGCGCGGGTCCGGGTGCTGCTGCGCCGCACTGGCGGCGATTCGACCAATCTCTTGCATTGCGCCAACGTGACGATCGACCGCAAGAGCCGCGCCGTGACACTGGATGGCTATCCGCTTGAACTGACGCGGCGGGAAGTGACTTTGCTGGAAATACTGGCGTCGCGCCCGGGCCGCATCTTCGGCAAGGAAGAACTGGTCGATCGCCTCTTCACCATCGACGACAATCCGAACGCCAATACCGTCGAACAATATGTGGCGAGGCTGCGCAAGAAGCTGACGGCGGCGCAGTTCGAAATCCGCACGCTGCGCGGCCTCGGTTATCAACTGGTGCTGGCATGATCAAGGCAGGAAACTCCCTCTACGCGCGACTGGTCGTTCGCATGGCGGCGGTGCTAGCCGCCAGCGCCGCGCTCCTCATCGCCGCGATCTGGCTGTCTACCAGCATCGCCGTCGATGAGGCCTACGACCGGCTGCTGACCGGCAGCGCGCTGCAGATCGCGGAAAACACCTGGTATGAAAATGGCCAAGTGAACGTCGATGTGCCGCTGGCCGCATTTGCGATGCTCAGCCCGGGAGATCGGGTGCTCTACAACGTCATCGGGCCAGGCGGCCGCAGCGTGGCTGGCGATCCGGATTTTCGGCCGGATATTCCTTGGAACGAGCTTGCGAGCGGGCCCATCCTGAAGGACGGCGAGTACCAGGACCTGCCGATCCGCATTGCCATCATCGGACGCGCGATGCCCGTGAAAAGCGGCAATCGCTGGGCAGCCATCGTGATGGCGCAAAGCAGGAACGCGCGTTCGGCATTCCTGCATGGTTTCGTCGCCAAGGTTCTCGTCGTCATCCTCGTGACCGGCGCGCTGACCGCCGTGGCCGGCATGTTCACGCTGTATCAGGCCTTGTCACCCCTCAAGCGCATCGAGCAGGCCATACAGCAGCGCAACCTGACCGACCTCGAACCGCTCGCCATGACCGTGCCGCAAGAGTTGCACGCCGTGGTCGGTGCGATCAATGCGTTCATGGCAAGGCTGGCTTCGCGCCGCAAGATCATGCAGCGGGTCATCGGCGATGCGGCACACCAATTGCGCACACCCGTCACCGCGCTCATCTCGCAAGTCGAGCTGCTGGAAACCGAAGGCGACGAGGCAAAACGGCGCGACTACCTGGCGCGCTTGCGTACGCGTGCGCATGACCTTGGCGCACTCGTCAATCAACTGCTCCAGCATGCGATGGTATTGCATCGCGCGGATGCGGTGCGCCGCGAGCGCGTGGATATCAAGGCGCTGGCACGCAAGGAGGCCATGGAGCTGCTGTCGAACGCGACGCGGCCGCTGGACCTTGAGATGCGGGTGCCCGACTCTCCCTGCGATATCGAGGCAGACGCGGTCAGCGTGCGGGAAGCGGTGCGTAATGTGTTGGTGAATGCATTGCGCCATGGCGCGCGCACTTTCCTGCACATTGAACTCGACGACCTGGGCGATCGCCTTGAGCTGAAAATCATCGAAGATGGCCCGGGTATTCCCGAATCGGATTGGATGAAGGTGCGAGAGCCTTTTTCCGAGCGCTGCGCCGGGCAGGGCGGGGCCAGCCTTGGCCTGTCGATCGTCGAAGAAGTGATGCGCGCCCACCATGGCGAGATGCGTTTCGAGAAAGCTGACGGAAAGAGTTTTGCCGTCTGCCTCCTGTTTCCCAAATTCGGAGCGGCGGACCGGACAGACTTGTCGGCCTTGTAGCGCAAGGTCTACCACTGGCCTAACCAGACACTGTCAATGCCAGCGTGGCGAATATGTATCACCTCAACTTGACCTGGATCATCTTGCCGCAAGGAATCAACTGGCCGAAATAGTGCCCATGATAAAATAGGCGCATGATTTTCTTTCGGCAAACACGGCGCATCACTACTTGGCTCGCTGCCATGGCGATCCTGTTTGCCGCTCTCGCTCCGTCGATTTCCCATGCGCTGGCATCGGCTGGCAAACTGAGTCCGATCTGGGCGGAAATCTGCTCTGCCGAAGGTACGAAGGTCTACAAGTCCGACGACGCAGGCGGCGCGGCGCAGGAAAAAAATTCCTCTGCCGCTTTTGAACACTGCCCATACTGCACGCTGCATGCCGGGTTCGTCGGATTGCCGCCAACCGCCGGATTCACCTTGCCAGTGTTCTCCGCTTCGTTCCCGCATCCCTCGCTTTTCTATCAGGCGCCGCGCCCGCTGTTCATCTGGGCCGCCGCGCAATCGTGCGCACCTCCCGCTTCCGCCTGATCTCGCTGGCAGGGCTTTCTTTCGATGAAGGAAATGCCGCGCCCGCCACATTGGCCGAAGACGCACTTGCATCGCGCTTCGCTTCTCCGTTGATTCGCTTCATCGTTCGACCGTC
>DASVLM010000279.1:0-7799 GCA_036384875.1 Noviherbaspirillum sp. | reverse complement strand
GGCCACGCCGTTCAAACCGAAGCAGGCTTGCGATCCCTTCTCGGAATTCGATCCGGCACCGGCACGGAAGTAGCCGTGGAATTCGCCTTGCGTGACGTCGGCGTGGGCAACATGCACGGCGCCGATAGCCAGCATGACGGCAAGCCAGGTCGATGTGCGTTTGATGGTAGTGCGTTTTTTCATGGTTTTCTCCTCCTCTTTCTTTAGGATGCAGCGGGGCACGCTGCGACTGGTGGTGGCAACTTCTCGGGTACTACGCTAGGGTGTGCCGCCGGGGTGTGCCCCCTGTGCGGCGTATGGCTCAACTGCCTTTAAGGGTCAGGGCACTGAGTTATTCGGGAATCTCACGGTTTCCTCCCAGGTGGCCGGATCGCATCCGGCGCGGGTGACGTTGATGCTTGCTGCAGCAATGGCATGCTTCAAGGCGGCACGCAGCGTTGCAGTGTCGAGGTCTTCGAGTGCTTTGCGGTCGAGGGCAGCGTTGCGATGCAGCCAGGCGAGCAGGCCGGCATGGAAGCAGTCGCCTGCGCCGACGGTGTCGACCACTGCAAGCCCTGTCGGCGTCGCGAGTTCGACTTCGCTATCGCGGGTGACCAGTACTGCGCCCTTTGCGCCGCGAGTGAAGGCAACGAGACGAGTGGTGTCGTTCGCAAGAAACAGCCTGCGCACTTCCTCGGCCGAGTCGTCGCGCGCACCCAGATGCACGATGTCTTCATCGCTGACCTTGACGATATGCGCGCGCGACAGCGCATGCCTTACCCCTGCCAGATATTCGGGCTTGCGCTCGACCGCAACAAGACGGATGTTGGCGTCGATGGAAGCGAGCGAGCCGCTCGCGGTGGCGGCATCCACAGCGGCAAGTGTCTTGGGCAGTTCGTCCGGCACCAATGCAAGACCACCGGTGTGCAACAGTGCGAGCGGATACGGGAATGCGGCAATCAATGCATCGGCAGTGACATCGCGATCCGCCACGCGTTCGCGGTGGAAGCTGTAGCTGGGGACGCCCTGCTCGTCGACGCTGACGACTGCGATCGAGGTAGGGCAAGCGCTGGCTTCACGAATCTGCAGCTGCACATTGCTGGCACGGAAAAGCGCTTCGAAGCGCCTGCCGAAGCGGTCCGCCGACAGCGGGTTGAGATAGGCCGTCGGCACGCCCTGACGCGCCAGGCCGATGGCAAAATTGCAGACCGAACCGCCGAGGCAAGGCTGGAAATGCCCGTCTGGCAATTCGATCATGTCGACCAGCGCTTCGCCCATTGCGGCGATCATCGTTGTCTTCTCCGGGAGTGAATTCACTGCCTGCTCCATGTGGCTGGCATGTCTTGCGACATTTAATAAATCAATTTGATGTATTTATGTGGCGAACTATAGCCCGGTTTGGAATCGGCGTAAAGAGGGTTTTTGGGCAGGCGTTGCAAATCCTGCACGGAGGCCGGAAGAGCAGGCGTGCCGGGAAAGCGGGGAATGAAGGAGGGGGATGGGGGGCGGAAAGCGGCAGGCGGAAAGCCGCCGGCGCGCCGGAAGAATGCTATTGATCCAGCTTCAGGAAGAGGTCGCTGTCAGGCGCGAAATGCTCGTAGAGCGGCAGCATGGCGCCGCCGATGGCGCGTGCGTCCGAACCTATCGTGCCAGCCAGGATGGCGGGGCGGAACACGCCTTCCCAGCTGTAGCGGTCCATCGCCGCCTCGACTGCGGCGAGCAGCTTTTCGAGCAGCAAGTTGTCGCAGGAACCGTCGATGATGACACCGTCCAGGTCGAGCAAACAGTTCGCCGTGCTGACGCAGAAGGCAATCGTGCGGGCGGCATCGTCGAGCCAGGCCTGGGTATGCGTCAGCCACGGCTCCTGCAGGGCGCGCGCATCGTAGGCTGCGGTGGCGTCGAGCTCGGCGGCAACGAACAACTGCTCCAGGTTGAACAGCGAGGCCGCGCCGAGCAACTGCTCGGGCAGATCACGATCGCTTGCCACACCGAGCGGCAGCGAACCGACCGCGCCCGCATTGCCGTGCAAGCCGTTGTGCAGGTGGCTGTCGATTACCAGGCCGCCGCCGATGAAGGTATCGACGAAGAGATAGAGAAAATTCTTGATGTTGCGTCCGCGCCCCGTTACCAGTTCCGAGACGCAGGCGGCGGACGTGTCCTTGGCAAAGGTCACCGGCAGGTCCGTCATTGCCTGCACGCGCTCGCAGATGTCGATCGCGTGCCATTTGTCGGCGCGTTCAGGGTCGACGCCAAGCAGCTTCTGCCAACCGCCCAATCCGAGCGGCGCCGCGATGCCGACGCCGCAGAGGCGCTTGGCACGCGTGGGGCCGAGCTGTTTCTTGATCGCCTGCAGCCGGGCTTTGATTTCCTTGAAGACGGTATCGGGGTCCGGATACGTGTAGCTCATCGACGAGCGCTCGCGCACCTTGCCGAGGAAGTCGACCAGCAGAATGTCGAGGCTGCGGCGGCCGATCTTGATGCCGATGGAAAACGCACCGTCCGGGTTGAGCGCGATCGGCACCGAGGGCTGGCCGACCTTGCCGCGCACGGCGTCGCGCTTGATCACCATGCCTTCTTCAAGCAGGCGGTTGATGATCAGGGAAACGGTCTGGGTGCTGAGATTGGTGAGGCGCGCGAGATCGGCCTTGGGCGTGTCGCCGTGCAGGCGGATTGCCTGCAGCACGACCCGCTCGTTGAACATGCTCATCCCGATCTGGTTCGATCCGCGTGGGCGGATGCGTCCGGCATTGTCTTCGTTGGATTCGGGAACGGGCGTGGCGGGGCGTTTCGACATGAGGGCGATTATGCCAGATTAGCCCATCGGCGTTCGACCACCCTCGCGCATAAGCAGAACGGCTTTTGCTCAGCCCGTAGCCGGCAGCCAGATGTCGACGCGCAAGCCGCCGCCTTCCGCATTGGACGCGCGGATCGAACCGCCATGCGCCTTGATGACACGTTGCGCAATGGCGAGTCCGAGGCCATGGCCGGGAATGGAACTCGAGGTGCTGCTGCGCACGAAGGGGCGGAAGATGTCGTCGAGTTCGTCTTCCGGCACGCCCGGTCCGTGGTCGCGCACCGCGATGTGCAGGCGCCCTTCTTCCTCGCGCCGGACGGTGACGTCGACACTGGTGGACTGCGCGGTGTGGCGTATCGCATTGCGCACCACATTCTCGATCGCGCTGTGCAGCAGTTCCGCACGGCCGCGCACCATCGCCTGGACGCCGTCGCTGAACGACACTGCCTTGCCTTCCGCCTGCGCTTCGAAGCGCGCATCCTCGACGATTTCCGCTGCCAGTTCGGAGACATCGACACTGTCTTCGATCAAGCCGATCACGCTGGCTTCGAGCCGCGACAGCGTCAGCAGCTGGCCGATCATGCTGTCCATGCGCGCGCTTTCGCGCTCGATGCGCTCCAGCATCGCTTCGGTCTTTTCCGAACGCTGGCGTGCGAGTCCGATCGCCGCATGCATGCGCGCCAGCGGCGACCGCAGCTCGTGCGACACGTCGTGCAGCAGGCGACGCTGGCCATCCACCAGCGCCTGCAACTGCGCCGCCATGCGGTCGAAGTCGTGGCCGAGGTGGGCGAGTTCGTCGCGGCGCGTTCCCATCGCCGGGCCGATGCGCGTATCCAGATGGCCGGCAGCGGCAGCCTCGAACGCTGCGCGCAGGTTGCGGATCGGCTTGGCGAAATGCCACGCGAGCAGGCCGGCGGAGATGAGGCTGGCGAACATGGCCAGCGCCATCGGGATGAACGGGAAATGCGGATCGATATGCATGCCGAACAGCAGTGGGCCATGCGGCCCTTCACCCCTCGGCATCGGACTTTCCTGCGGCACTCCCGGAGTACCTCCTTTTTGACCGCCAACCGGCAGCATTTCTCCGGGAGGCGGCGCATGCTCGGCGCGCGGGCCGCGACGCGCTGCATACGCCAGCCACTGGCTGCCGTCGGGCGCGTTGAGCACGCGAACGGCACGCGCGTGGGCATCCAGTTCATGCAGCTGCCGCACCTCGTCCACCGTCACCTGCTCGACCGGCCTGCCGAGCAGGTCGTGTCCCTGCGCGTCGAGCACATAGAGATGTTCGCGCCGGTTCTTTTCCATCAGCTCTCGCAATGCCGCCACGCCGCCGGCGCGCAACGTCACTTCGGAGGCATCGAGCATGAACCATGCGGGCGGCCCCATCTCGATGCGCTCCGCAAGGCGCGCGCGATTGCGGTCCTTGATCCAGACGCTGCCGCTGATGGCGAGAATGCCGATCGCTTGCGCCAGCCAGATGGAGAAGAAGAACTTCCAGAACAGGCGCCCCACATTCATTCCTTGACGAGCAGGTAACCCTGCCGATGCACGGTCTGGATACAGGAGCGGCCATCCGTGGTCGCGCCCAGCTTGTGCCGCAGGCTGCTCATGTGCACATCGACGTTGCGGTCGAAGCGCGCCAGCGGCCGTCCCAGCGCCTTCTCGGAAAGCTCGTTCTTGCTCACAGTGCGGCCGGCATGGCGCAGCAGGACTTCGAGCAGGTTGAACTCGGTGCTGGTGAGCTCTACCGGCATGCCGGCCCACTGTGCGCGACGCTGCTCCGGCCACATTTCCAGTTCGCCCGCGGCAAGGTAGGACGCAGGCTTCTCTTCCATTGCGTCTGCGTGCGTGCGGCGCAGGATGGCACGCAGCCGCGCGCACAGTTCACGCGGCGAGCACGGCTTGGGAACGTAATCGTCGGCGCCGAGTTCGAGGCCGAGGATGCGGTCGGTGTCGTCGCCCTTGGCTGTCAGCATGAGCACCGGCATGCGGCTTTCCCGCCGCAAGCGGCGCAGCGTATCGACGCCGTCGACCTTGGGCATCATGACGTCGAGCACGGCGATATCGAAGCCGCCGGTCAGCGCCGCCGCCAGCCCCTGCTGACCGTCGTGCACCGCCTGCACGGCGAAGCCGTCCTGTTCGAGATACTCCTTGAGCATCTCAACCAGTTCAATGTCATCATCGATCAGCAGCACTCTTGCCATGTCATGTGTCCGTTGCATTCCACTACTTGCTGTCCGCCATCATAACGGCAGGCCTTCCGACCCTGCAGGAGCGCCTCCGTTCTTTACAGAAATTTACGCTGCCTTAACAGGGCTTTACCTTGCCTTCGCGGACACTACTGTGACACCGTTCCGATTTACACAACTTTACGTTTCTTTACCCGTGCCGCCGCCAAGTTCGGCGGGAAGATGACGTTACCGGCAACAGCAGCAAACGTTTCGATCAAATCAGATCAACAAGGAGTTAGAACATGAACATCAGCAGCCTGGGATCTTCGCAGTTGTCATCTCTTCAATTCAGCAGGATCAACAGCCAGAGCGACCCCGATGGCGACGGCGACATGGATGGCGTGCAAGGCGGCCGCCCGCCGGGACCTCCGCCCGGCGGCAAGCTCGACAGCGCGATCATGCAAGCCCTATCCGATATCGGCGTCACCAACAGCGATGCCTCGTCCGACACCTCGAGCTCTACCGCCACGAGCAGCAGCACGAGCTCCACCAGCGGCACGGATACCAGCGGTCAGAACGTCAGCGACGCCTTCCGTTCCTTCATGCATACGCTGATGTCTACGCTGCATGCGCAAGGCGCTTCCGGCCAGCAGGATGGTTCCGGGTCGAACACGACTGCGGCAACCGGACAAGTACAGGGCGGGCACCACCATCATGGCGGCGGCGCGGGCAAGCTGGAAGCCGACCTGCAAAGCCTGGTGCAGAAACTGTCCTCATCGTCTTCATCGTCCTCAACCTCTTCGTCGTCCGACGGTTCTTCCACGGACGGCAGCTCATCCGACTCCAGCACCTCTGGTCTCGAAAGCAGCTTCCAGAACCTGCTGAGTGCGATGGGGGCATCAAGCAGCACCTCCGACACCGGCGCCACGCTCAACAAATTCCTGCAAGCGCTCGAAACGCGGATGCAAGGCGCGCCCTCGTCGGGGAACGTGGTCAACACCACGGCGTAAATGATGGCAAAAAGCCACGTCTCGTGCGAGGCGTGGCAAACCTCGCGTCGAGGCGAGTAGCGCCGGTGCTCTTGACCTCGGTCAACGGATTCCAAAGCCAAGCTTCCCGGCGCCGCGTTCCGTGCTTACAGTATGTGCACAGGCACATGCCGCACAACGGCAGGGAACCCGCAATGGCTAATTCGGCGACGAGCACGACGACGACAAGTGACCGCAGCGACCGCAGCAATCGCAACGCGCCCCTACTCTACTGGACCAAGAATCTGTTCATCGGCAACGCGCTGATCGACGCAGACCACAGGCGCATCTTCGACCTGACGAACCGCCTGCGAGCGGACCTGATCGAACAGCCCGAGTACTCCATCGTGGGCGAACTGCTGGTGGAACTGATCGAACATACCGGCGAGCATTTCATGCGCGAAGAAGCGCTGATGAAAGCGATACGGTATCCCTCTTACGAACTGCACAAGCTTGAGCATACTGCGCTCATGCATACGGTGAACGACTTGCATCGCCGGTACATGGAAGGCAAGGACGACGTTGCCGCCGAGGTGTCGGATTTCCTGCACAAGGGACTGGTGCCGCATATCCTGCATGCCGACATGGCATTGGGACGCAGCATGCGCAGCGCGCGCTGAACCGGCCCAGCCCTCATTCAGTCTTCACAACTGTCAATTCTCGCCAAGCCGATACTTCTTCACCTTGTCGTGCAGCGTGGTCTTAGCGATGCCAAGGGCTTCCGCGGCGCGCGCGAGGCTGCCGAAGTTGCGCGCCAGTGCGTCGGCGATCAGCGCGCGCTCGAAGGCGGCGACCGTCTCGGCCAGCGGTTGGGGCGCGGCCGGCATGTCGTCTGCAAAGGGCGGGAAGCCGGCTTCGATGCCAAGCACGCAGCGATCGGCGATATTGCGCAGTTCACGCACGTTGCCCGGCCAGTCGTATGACATCAGGCGGCTCATGCGCGCCGAATCGATCTTCGGCACACGGCGCTCATGGCGCGCGGCGCCTTGCAGCAGGAAGTGCTCGAACAGCAGCGGAATGTCTTCGCGCCGCTCGCGCAGGGGCGGCAGCGGCAAGGTCGCGACGTTGAGTCGGTAATACAGGTCGGCGCGAAAGCCTCCCTGGTCCGACAATTCCTTCAGGTCCGTCTTGGTGGCGGCGACCACCCGGCAATCCACCGGAATCGCGGTGTTGGAACCGAGGCGCTCCAGCGTGCGTTCCTGCAACACGCGCAACAGCTTGGTCTGCATCGCCATCGGCATCGATTCGATTTCGTCGAGGAAGAGCGTGCCGCCGCTGGCGTGCTCGATCTTGCCGATGCGGCGCCGACTCGCGCCGGTGTAGGCACCCGCCTCGTGTCCGAAGATTTCGCTCTCGAACAGCGTTTCGGGCAAACCGCCGCAATTGATGGCGACGAAGTTGCCCGACCGGCGCGGACCCGCTTCATGCAGGCAGCGCGCAACCAATTCCTTGCCGGTGCCGGTCTCGCCTTCGATCAGGATATCGGCAGCGCTGTTGCCGAGGCTTGCCACCAGTTGCCGCACACGCGCCATGGCGGGTGAACGACCGATAAGCCGGCTTTCGAGCTGGTCGCGGTTTTCCAGTTGCGCGCGCAGCCGGCGCACCTCCAGCGTCAGGCGGCGCTTGTCTAGCGCGCGCCGCACCACCTCCACCAAGTAATCCGGCGAGAAGGGCTTTTCGATGAAATCATGCGCGCCGTTTTTCATTGCCTGCACCGCGAGCGAGACGTCGCCGTGGCCGGTGATAAGAACAACGGGCAGGTCAGGGTCGATGCCGCGTACCTGCTCCAGCAGCGCCATGCCGTCCATGCCGGGCAGGCGGATATCG
>DASVLM010000278.1:0-4597 GCA_036384875.1 Noviherbaspirillum sp. | reverse complement strand
GATCTTTGTCCATTGTGGCAGCATCGATGACTTTCCACCCGGAAGCCAGGCCGGTCTTTATCGGATCGAGGATGGGACTGTTGGAGGTGCTCGTCATGGTCATTCTCAGCTGAGTTCCTTGATGGGGCCCGGGTAGCCGATTGCCTGCCAGGTAGATTCGTCGGCATACCATGGTCCGGTAACGAGGTCGTGCAGGGCTTGGTAGGCGGCTTGCAGCATGCCGATTCGGTGCAGGCGCCAGCTCTGGAGGAACGCGGCCACGTCTTCCTTTTTGGCGTGTGACCAGTCGTCAGGAACACCCGCAAGAAAGCGGCGGGTGGGGGCGAGTGTCAGCAAGGCAAAGAGGTCCTGGATTTCTTTCTGCGTCGCAAGCGGCAGGCCAAGAATCGCAGCATGCGTACGTTCGATCGCGGCTGCAACGTCGGGAGTGCCGGGTCGGACGGTGCCGTCCAGGATGACCGGAATGATGGCTGCCAGGGCGGAGCGTATGCCATCGTCCAGTATGAAACGTCCGGGTATTTCCGGAGTGCGTGTCATGCGATAGATGCCACCTGCCGCAGCAAGCGCCAGTGCGCCAAAGATGCCGGCCTTCAGGAAAGAGCGGCGCGTAAAAGAATGGGCCATTTGTCTCGCTGAATTGTAGTTTCAACCCAGTGTACTCCAAGCTTTTGTACGCTAACGGGAGCGAGCTAGAGTTCTTCCTCTAGTTCGGATGAAGGGATCTATGCTTTACTCAAGTAAACCAATTGGCAGGTTGTTGCCACATAGGCAGGCCTGCCGTGCAAGAGATGTCTTCGATCATGGATAAACAGGAAATCATTGCAGCATTGCGCGCCGACCTTGCGCACGCCGCTGCCGAACGGCTCATCGCGAAGAATGATCCGGCGATCGGAGCGGCCCGTACCGCGTTGAAACGCTTTCAATCCGAACGCATGGCACGTACGCATGCCGATTTTCTGAAATCGCCGGACTCGCATGCCGCCGCCACTTTTTTTCTCGACGATCTGTACGGTCCGCAGGACCTGACCAAGCGCGATGCTGACCTTGAACGCGTAGTCTCTGCAATGGAGCGGATGCTGCCTGTGCCCGCATTGCATATCATCGCCAAGGCAATTGCCCTCGACGCACTATCGGAATCACTCGATGCTGCCATGGCCGCCCGATTGGGTAACGAATTTGCCGAAGAGGATTACATCGGCGCCTATCGCGTAGTCGGCACGCAAGCGGAGCGTGCGCGCCAGATCGACTTGGTGGAGTTGGTGGGGAATTCGCTCTGTGATCTCATTGCGATTCCAATGATTGCAACAACCATGAAGATGATGCGCGGGCCTGCGCGGCTGGCGAAATTGGGAGAACTTCAGAACTTTCTGGAGCGCGGATTCAGTGCATTCAAATCGATGAAGGATCCACGTGCCTTCGTGGAAAAGGTTGTGCAGCGCGAACGGCATATTCTGGACAATCTCTACGCCGGTCGGCCTGATCCATTTACAATAGCATCGTAGATCGAACGCGGACCCACCCGGGATTGCGGAAATTCAAAATGCCGGTGCGGAAGACTTGATCACCCTGGTTCCTGCCATGCGGTCATGCAGGAACTGGCGCTGCGGATCGAGAAATGCCGTCATCGCCCACAACAGAATATTTGCAGCGGGGATCAATATAAGCCCCCAGGCTTTTGCTCCCGCCAGCGATGCGACTACAAGCCCCGGAAGAATCCAGAGCCATGCCAGTGCGTAGCGCATAATCGCGCGCCCGGTTTTGACAGCCTGTCCGTCGTTCGCCACGAGTTTGACCTTCCACGTCTTCATCGCAAGCGTCTGGCCACCGTGCGTCCAGAACCAGATGAAGTACATGCTGAGCACAAGAAACAGCCACGCCTGCCCGGCATGTCGCATATGCAGCGCGTGGCGCTGCTGCAGCAACGTCGAGAACAGCCAGTCCGAGATGAAAAGGACAGCAAACAGCAACATGGATTCATACACCATGCTGGCCAGGCGAATCTTCAACGAAGGTGCGATTGTCGTGGTGGGGGTATTCAATGTCGGTTACTTTGCTGCCGGAGGGTTCGAATCCTGAAGTGGCGCAATGCTTGCTGCTTCAGGTGTAACAGATTTCTCAATTACCGGCTTGGGTGCGGATTTGATCGGCGGTACCGATTTTGCATTCTTGTTATGTACGGTCGGGGGTGGCAAGGCCGCGACGCGCCGTTTTGATGCCGCCGATTCGGCCAGCTTTTTCTTTTGATCTTCGGAGAGTTGCTGGTATTGCTGCCAATGTTCCTGCTTCTGGTTCGGATTCAGTTTTTTTGCGCGTGAATAGCTCTCGCGCGCAATACGCCGCTGCTCGGGCGTAAGCTTGATCCAGTCGCGCATGCGTTCATGGACGCGCTGTTGTTCTTCCGGCTTCATCTTCGCGTATTTACGCGCGATTTCGAGCCACTTTTTCTTGCGGAAGGCATCAAGTTTGTCCCACTCTGCTGCAAGAGGCTCAAGTGCCTGTTGCTGTTCGGGATTGAGTTCCGCCCAGGTCGGCTTTGCGACGGGCTTCGCTTTTGAGGCCTGAGCCTTCAATACCGATTGCGGAGTGGCCGCCGGAGAATTGGGTGGTACATCCGCCGCCAGTCCGGCCAGGCAAATTACCCAGGAACCTAGAAAGAGCGCCGCCCGCAATCGGCGGGCGGCTAGGGATACTGCGAGGAGCATCATCTTACTCGCCTCGATTGGCGAGGTAACCATTGAAGCCATGGTCTAGATAGGCGGACAGCGGCAAATCATCGGACAAGACAGCCGCGTCGATATCCGCCAGATCCTTGATCCGGCGTTGCTGTTCATATTGGTAAATCGAAGTTAATCCCAAGACAACCGCAACCAGGGGAATGGCAACGCCTACACGACCGAGCCAGGCTGAGGATGAGTCGAAGAACCGACCCGCTTCGCCTGCCAGGGCCAGTCGCGGCACAAAGGCGCGCAGGCGCGATTCCGGCTTTTTTCGGGACAATGCGATTTTACGCGCAGAAAACAGGCGTTCAGCAGTGGATGCCGACACATTATCAGCGCTTTCGTTCAGCGCGTGACGCACCTTGTAGGCGAAATTCAGTTCTTTCGGGGTCATAGGGTAATTCCTTTGGCGCGCAGGGCTTGTGCAAGGGCATGTGTGGCACGGGAGCAGTGCGTCTTGACGCTGCCTTCCGAGCATCCCATCGCCGCGGCCGTTTCAGCTACATCCATGTCCTGCCAATAACGCATCAGGAACGCCTCCCGTTGACGTGCCGGGAGCTTTTGGATCTCTTCGTCTATGACCATCAGTATCTGCTGCCGTTCGACCTTGTCGGCACTGGATTCGGCTGCCTGCGAACCTTCTTCGGCCTCGAATGTTTCGAGCAGGTCGAAGTTGTCGTTGTCATCATTGTCGCTGCCCATGCCCGAGAACAGGCTGACCCAGGTGCTGCGCACCTTTTCGCGCCGGAAGTAGTCATGGATGGTATTTTGCAGAATGCGCTGGAAAAGCAGCGGTAGTTCGGCAGCAGGCTTGTCGCCGTATTTTTCGGCGAGCTTGATCATTGCATCCTGAACAATGTCGAGCGCCGCCTCGTCCTTGCGGACGGCGTAAACCGCCTGTTTGAAGGCGCGGCGTTCCACGTTTTCCAGGAAGTCGGAAAGTTCTTTATCAGTTGCCATGCGTTGCGGCGCGGTGTCTCTTTCCTGCCAGGGGAATTCGCGTCTTTGCGCGGAAGTGGATATTGCCGGGTCGTGTTTCCAAATTGTGCGCAATCCTAGCAAAAAAGCGTTCCCTTGTCCTCAAGTTTCCCCGAAACCGCTTGATTTCTAAGGCTTTTGGGCGAATTTGACTTGACCAAAATGGTGCGACGCATTAACGTATGAGTCCCTTCGCACCCTGAAGGATTTGTCTTTTCGCGCGGCCCATGATGTCGCCTTCCGATCAGACGCGCTTTATTTTGAAAAGCTGTTTGCTCTAACCCACGCCACAAGCGTGAGATGTCGCACAGGCACTGCAATCACCCCGGCCGAACGAGTCGCGTTCAGCGCCGCTTTGAACCGCATCTACGGGTGCGCGACGAACCGGCGTCACCGCACAAAGAAGGGAAGCCCAGGCGCTGCAGTTCCGCGCACCGTCGCCAGGAGAGAGTATCCGATCAATCTCCTATGGATCTTGAAAGGACCTAGCAATGAGTACAGAAATCACAGGCGCGGAAATAGTGGTGCGCTGTCTTGCCGAAGAGGGTGTCGAACACGTGTTCGGCTATCCCGGCGGTGCAGTTCTCTACATCTACGACGCAATTTTCAATCAGGACAAGTTCCAGCACATCCTCGTTCGCCACGAGCAGGCCGCAATCCATGCGGCGGACGCGTATTCGCGCAGCTCGAACAAGGTCGGTGTCGCCATCGTCACTTCCGGGCCCGGCGTAACGAACGCCGTCACCGGCCTGGCGACGGCTTACATGGATTCCATCCCGATGGTGGTCATTTCCGGCCAGGTGCCTACGCACGCAATCGGACAGGATGCATTCCAGGAGTGCGACACCGTCGGCATTACCCGCCCGATCGTCAAGCACAACTTCCTGGTCAAGGACGTGCGC
>DASVLM010000277.1:0-6809 GCA_036384875.1 Noviherbaspirillum sp. | reverse complement strand
CCATGCGGCGCAAGGAGGCGATCATGTTCCGGCCGCATCAATGCATCGTTCCATTCGAGGCAACCGGCCTGCCACTGCATAAAAGAAAGGCAGATCGATATGCGCGTATCAAGAGCGGTAGCAAGGGCGGACGCGAGCGTTTCGTTGCGCTCGACACGCCGCAGCGCCTTGCCGCGATCGCATATGCGCAGACGGTCGCCGCCACCGTCGACGCGCATATGGGACATCCGTCGCATGATCTGAAACAGGCGATGCGCCGGTTCGATTACGTGATGGAAAAATTCGGCATTACGAAAAAGCTGCTGGGCGTCACCGCGCACGGACTACGCCATGAAGTGCTGATCGAGCGGTATGAAACCCTGACCGGGCAAGCCGCGCCGGTACGGGGCGGCTCAAGGCTACCCGCCGTCGTCGACACGCCAGCGCGGCAAGCAGTTGCGGAGTTGGCAGGCCATGCAAGGAAGCGCGCATCGAGCGCCTATCTCGGCGGCATACTGGATCGCACAGGCAAGCGAACGGCCGCTTCCGCCGACGAGGAATGATGATTATCCCGATCAGGCCAAAGCGGGGATATGTGCAGAATAGCCCTTGTTGTTATCCACAGAAACTGTGGATAACAACAGGTTTCTCTTTGGAATTCTCGCGCCCATCCAGCGTTTCATCGGCGTGCTCATTCATTCAGCACACCCAATCGGCGTCTGATGGCAAAAGGCTACTGGATTGCGGCGCATTCTTCATGGTCGTGGCGGATACCGGCCGATAGGCTGACACCCTCGATTGCTTACGGAGACCTGATCGATGCGCACGCCCGGCACGATTCGCCAGCAGATTGCGATTTACGAACGCCGTATTCGCGAGCTGGAACACGACCTGTTGCATGCCACGTCTCTGCTCAATGAAGATTCCCTGACCGGCCTGCTCAACCGGCGCGGCTTTGCGCAAGTATGCAAGTTACTGTCGACAGGGGCGATCTGTTCCGGCGTCCCGATCTCGTGCGCGGTAATTGATCTCGACGATTTCAAAGCGATCAACGACCGGTATGGCCATGCGGCCGGCGACAAGGCGCTCTGTCATTTCGTCAATATCCTGCGTCTGAACCTGCGCCCCATCGACAACGCGGCCAGGCTGGGCGGTGACGAGTTCGCACTCATTCTTCCAGAGGCAACGGATGCAGATGCGATGGACGTGCTGAATCGTCTGCTTGCGGCGCTTGCCGCGCAGCCCTTCAGCACGGAAGGCGGTCCACAGGTTCTTTATTTTTCGGCCGGGGTGACGGAAATGCGCGACAAGGAATCGGTGCATGACCAGTTGAACCGTGCCGATGCGATCCTGCTCGAAGCCAAGCGCGGCGGCAAGCGACGGGTATTGCGCGCGTCCTGAATCCGGCACCTGTCGCACCTGGCCTGTCTGCTCCTAACGCCATCCGAATATCGTCCTTCCTGCGCCGCATTGCGCATTGCGCCACGTGAGAACGCCCGTCGCCGGCTTGAACGCGCTCCCGCAAACTGCAATACTCGAATCGCTTACCGTAGGCATCGCGCCTGCACAGCCTTCACACGATCCCGTTGTCGGGGCTTGCGTGAAGTCCGGCACTCCACCGCCGGCGTTACGGTCGTTACCCGCCCTGAAGTGATCGGAGTCCTTCCGACCAAGCCATGCAATGGCTTCGTGAATCGTTCAGCCTCACTGTTGAACAGCGTTCATGCCAATAGGCTGGAAAGACTATTGGCATGCATGTGCCGGGCAGCCGGTTGTGCCTCGCGTACAGCCATGCCTCGGCATGAAGAGAAAGGCCCCAGTTCGCCAGGACCGGGGCCTTTTGCTTTTGCACGCCATCATGCGTGCCGTCATCAAACTTCTCTGGCCGGCAGCGGCTGGAGGCATCCCACGCGGGGAACATCATTCCCCGCCGGGGGCTGGTGTTCCCCTTCTTTATCGAAGGAGAACATCATGTCCATAGTCAGTCTTGCCAACTATGTTCCCCCGGTTGGCGTTTTACTCGGCGGCTCCGGCCGCTACCGTCCGGTTGCGTTGCCCAGGCCCGATGTCGGCGTCCTGCTGAGGCCCTGCGCCATGCAGCACGCATCCGGTGCCGCTTCTGCCGCTGCCATCGGCATGCAGCGGGCAATCCGCTGCAACGAATGATCCTGCCAGGAGACGCAATCATGTCCTCAGAGAGAAGCAACCGCCCCCGTTCTACGCGTTGCGGGGTTGGTGCCGAGGAAGAGAAGGCCTGGGTCGGCTTCTATCGGCGGATCGGCAACCCCGCCATCGCCGTGGAAGTCATGCATCAGCTTGAGGCCGACCCGGAAATGAAGCGAGCGCATCTCGCGCTCTACCTGCGGTGCAAGGAAAGCCTGCGCATGCAAAAAGCGCGACAGGCACGCAACAAGCGTATCGGCCAGTTCGTGCGCATGCTGTGCCACGCGTTGCTTGTGGTGCCTGCGTCCGTCATCCGGAAGCTGCTGCGCCATGGCGGCGACCTTGCCGTCGAGTGTTTGCCGGAGATGGTGAAGGAGCCTGCAATACCCCGGGTTCATCAGTTGTCCAGGGAACCAGAGTTTGCACAGGCGCACGCGCAGTTCGAAGAGCGGTCGGTGACACCCGTCGATACGGCGTCATCGGGCGCGAAAACGGCATAAGCACTTCCGCTGTCGGCAGCGGAGATATCGGAGCCTCATTTATGCCGCCCCGGCAGTGGCATGTGTCTCATGCGAGGCACATGCCCTTAACATCGCCTCCCGTTTCCCTGGCAGACGTCGTATCTCTTCCATATGGAAGTTCTTATCCGTTGTCCAGGCAGCGCAAGCGCTCGCGGTCGATCAGCCAGTGCAGGAAGCGCGTATCCTTCGACACGCCCCAATAATGCCGCTTGCACTGTCCAATGTACCTATCGAGATCATCAAGCGTTTTAATGTTCGCCGGCACAAAGCCGGTGATCTTCGTAAAACGCGCGATATCCGTTCCGGTCAGTCGAATGTGGTTTCCAAGGCGGATCGTCATCATGCCATCGCAACAGGCTGTTGGAGCGATGATTGTCACGCAATATGCGGCCCTTGTCTCGACTTGTCCCTCTTTTTCGCAAGTAAATTATTTTCTCTTGATCCAGTCGCATTCCAATGCGACTGGATTGGTACTCAGCGTTTGCGTCATGCAGCCTGCTGCACATTCGCCACGGTACGGCCCTCTACGCTACCCACCGTTTGGAAAACAATTCGTATAAAAATTGCGCCGCATAACCGACCGCCATATCGTTGATGAACAAGTGTTGCGCTACCAGCGACATGCGCACCAAAGCGGGCGCTGTCATGACCGTCGAACCGGCGTACATGAAGCGCGCACCGCGCCGCCCGGCTGTCGACGCCACTGACGATCAGGTCGGTGCGCGATCCTAGCAGGCTGCCGTATTCGGCATCGCCGTAGCGATAAGGTTGCGCGCTCCAGTCCAACTCATAAAATTGATTCAGTCGATCGCGCGAATTCGTGACCCGCACGATTCGCGCCACAGCTAAGGTGTCTTGCATGGCGCCTCCATGTTCTGTGCACTTTCTCAGCACGGAATCACGCTCTCGGCACCCGCCTGCCTTTTAACCGTACGCGGCCGTGCCAGTGAATTCGCCCGCGAAAATCCTCATGTCGCGCCCGGCATGAGTATGGCGTCCATCGGACCGTGCTTGTTCCATGCCAACGCCAATGCAACACTGGAAACGCCTCATTCGATCTCTTGATCGATCCCCTCCCATTGGAGGACCCTGACCGCCGTCAGGCGTAGCAGTCGTTACCTGCCTGCCAGACACGCACGCGTCTCGCGTGCATCCCGAGCGGGAACCTCGTTCCCCCTCGGAGCGGCGTTCCCGCTTTTCTTTTTTGGAGAACGCCATGTGTAATTTTTCAACGATGTCGCGGACCGAACTGATCCACGAACTGATCGCTCTGCCCGATCCCGTCATCCTTTCCGACGCCTCGGCCGCCTATCTCGCGTCGCAGCGTGCGCGCATGTCGCCGGCGTCCGACGCATTGGTCTGCCGCAAGCTTGCTGCTGCTCGCGAGCTGTTGTTACGCGATCTGACCGACCAGATGCAAGCCAAGCCGATCCTGGGCTCGCCCGACATGGTGCGTGAGTGGCTGCGCCTGCACTGTGCCCATCTCGAATACGAAGTCTTCATCGTGCTGTGTCTCGATGTGCGCAACCGCTTGATCGAAGCGGAGCAACTTTTCCGGGGAACGCTGACCCAAACTTCGGTCTATCCACGTGAAGTGGTGAAGTCCGCCTTGGCGCGCAATGCCGCCTCGATCATGGTCGCACACAACCATCCGAGCGGGAATCCCGAGCCGAGTGCAGCCGACTGTACCCTCACGCAGCAGATCAAATCGGTTCTGGCGCTGGTCGAGGTGCGCGTGCTCGACCACTTCATTGTCGCTGGCGACAGCATCCTGTCGTTTGCCGAACAGGGTTTGCTATAGAAAAGGCCGGTTATTCGTCCTACACGCGTCATTCGTCGGTTGCCGGCGCTCGTTCCCAAACCATCGACGACCGAACCGCCCAAGACCATGGGGAATAAACCACTTCCTCGCAGCCGTCGCGCTGCGAGGATTTCTGCCTTTGACTAACACCGGTGGTTGAAATCCCACGCTGATTGCAGCACGCCACCGCGAGGCATGCCCCGCATTTGCAGGTATCATCGAATCATCCGCCTGCATGCGGCCTTCCGCCACTTCGAACAAGAACCGGCGCAAGCGCGGACGACGCAAAAGAGCGCCAGAAGAATTGTGAACGGGAGGAAGGAATGGGCCGCTACGACAAAACAGAACGACTGGGGATCAATGCGGTTGAGCGCATTGTTATTGACGACCTGGAATGGATTTTCAGGGAACAACCGATCGTAGACATGGGCATTGATGGCCACATAGAACTCGTTGACGAAGAGCCGACCGGTAAATTGATTGCCGTACAGATCAAGAGCGGCTCCAGCCATTTTCACGAAACGACAGATGCGTTTGTATATTATGGCGAATTGACCCACCTGAACTATTGGGTGGGCCATTCACTACCGGTCATATTGGTCGCGCACTTCCCCGGGACAGGTGAGACCTTATGGGCGCTGGTTAATACGGACAGTGCCGTGCGAACACAAAAACACTGGAAGATCGCGATTCCGAAATCAAATCGATTCGGTTTGGATACGCGGGAATCGCTGGCAAAAATATTCAATGGCTCACCGGCCCAGCAGCGCGTGAGAAAGCTGTCGATTGACGAACCGTTGATGCGGCATATCGCAGCAGGCGGCAAAGTGTCGGTCGAACTGGAAGACTGGATCAACAAGTCATTGGGCCGCACGCCGGTTGAGGTATTCATTTGTGACGCAGAAGGCAATGAAACCTTGTCCCAGAATTGGTTTCAGTATTTCATAGGCTATGGCATGAAGGAACTCGCGGAGACGTTGTTTCCCTGGGCAATAGCCAGCGTCGATGAAGACTTCTACGAAGAAAACAATGAATTCCTGGAAGACCCGCACGACGTATTGATGCGCGCGATCGATGAAGACCACGGGATTGTCGTTCCTCACGATCTTGCCACCGTGTACCCTTACAAGGAAGTCGCCGGCGAAATCGAATGCTATCGCCTCAAACTAGAGTTGAACGAGCTGGGGCGATCCTTTCTGGTCGTGTCCGCCTACTTGAATGCGTCCGAGTCAACGGAGGCCTCTCCGTGAAATCACCCTCGCTTGAACGGACAAGTCCCGAGGACTCGCCACACAAGGCATCGCTACCATTCGGATTGAATGTGAATAAGCGACCATTGCATCCAGATCGATCGTCGTATCCGCTATCGCCGTCAATTCCGGCCTCCGATATGAAAAATTCCTGCCGATAACCGTCCAGACACAACACCTCTCGCTTCATGTCGATGAATACCCGCTTATGTGCCCAGTCGAGCACGCCGTCCGCTTCATCGGAAAACAGCGTCGCGTAGCGCCACCCCGAATGCTGCGCCAGGCACAGCATGGTCGCGCGGACCGGGCATCCATTGATCCCGCGCCCCATTCACCGCCGCTCATCAGACCAACGCTCTTGCAGTCGCCCAATGCACCGCCGTGCACCATAATCTCCCTCCCCGCTGGCCTCAATCTCCATGGTGAGCAGCATGAGGCCGATCAGCGTACAGACGGTCGACTAGCCAGGATGATTGATTGGGCACTGGTTGACGACAATCCGCAGGCGGGACGTGTTAACACGATCCTGTTAAGACTGCGCCACAGGTTGCTTTTGAGAGCGGATATTGAATACGATGCTCGCGACAATGACCAACAGAATCAATATCTGCGCCAGCACAGTCTGCATTGACGGATAGACTCCGAGGAAGTCGATGCTCGGCATCGACAACGGTGTCGTATTGAAAATCCCGGCTTCTTGCAACGCGGCGACGCCCTTGCCGGTCAATACGACCGCCAGTACCGCCACCAACGCCGAGCTGGCGGCGAAGAATTGGCTGATCGGCAGGCGCGCGCTCGTGCGCAGCAGAACGACGGCAATCACACCCAGAATGGCAGCTCCCGTCCCTAAGCCGCCAAGCAGGTACACGCCATTACCTTCGCTCCACAACGCGGCGTAGAACAACACGGTTTCAAACACTTCCCGGTAAACCGTGATGAACGATAACGCGAAAAGCATCATTGCGGAACGCCTGGTAAGCGCGGCCGACAGCATTTGCTTCACGTAGGCCTGCCAGCGCCCGGCCATACTCTTCCTGTGCATCCAGATGCCGACACCCAGGAGCACAATGGCAGCAAAAATCGCGGAAAATCCTT
>DASVLM010000276.1:0-1653 GCA_036384875.1 Noviherbaspirillum sp. | reverse complement strand
CTTCGACGTCGTTGTTGTCGGCGCCGGCGGTTCCGGCCTGCGCGCCACGCTGGAATGCGCCGCGCAGGGCCTCAAGACGGCCTGCGTGACGAAAGTATTTCCCACCCGCAGCCATACGGTTGCCGCGCAAGGCGGCATCGCGGCCTCGCTCGGCAACATGGGCGAGGACGACTGGCGCTGGCACATGTACGACACCGTGAAAGGCTCGGACTGGCTGGGCGATCAAGACGCCATCGAATATCTCTGCAAGAGCGCGCCGGAAGCGGTGTACGAGCTGGAGCATTACGGGCTGCCGTTCAGCCGCACAGAAGCCGGCAAGATTTATCAGCGCGCTTTCGGCGGCATGACCAGCAATTACGGCAAGGGCATCGCGCAGCGCACCTGCGCCGCCGCCGACCGCACCGGCCATGCCATGCTGCACACGCTTTACGGCCAATGCGTAAAGCATGAGGTGAATTTCTTCATCGAGTATTTCGCGCTCGACCTGATCGTCGAGGATGGCGCCGTGCGCGGCGTCATGGCGTGGAATCTGGACGACGGCACGATCCATCGTTTCCGCGCGCACAAGGTCATCCTCGCCACCGGGGGCTACGGCCGCGTCTATCAATCCTGCACCGGCGCGCACACACAGACCGGCGACGGCAACGCGATGGTGCTGCGCGCGGGCCTTCCGCTGCAGGACATGGAATTCGTGCAGTTCCATCCCACCGGCATTTACGGCGCGGGCGTGCTCATCACCGAGGGGGTGCGCGGCGAAGGCGGATATCTCACCAATTCCGAAGGCGAGCGCTTCATGGAGCGCTATGCGCCCAGCGCCAAAGACTTGGCCTCACGCGACGTCGTTGCACGCGCGATGACCATCGAAATCCGCGAAGGCCGTGGCGTGGGCCCGAAGAAGGACCACATCCACCTGCACCTGTCGCATCTGGACCCGAAGATCATTCACGAACGCCTGCCCGGCATCTCCGAAAGCGCACGCATTTTCGCGGGCGTGGACGTGACCAAGGAACCGATCCCGGTTCTGCCGACCGTGCACTACAACATGGGCGGCATCCCGACCCTCTACACCGGTGAAGCGGTGACGCTGCGCGACGGCAATCCGGACACTGTGATCCCCGGCCTGATGGCCGTAGGCGAAGCGGCCTGCGTGTCGGTCCACGGTGCCAACCGCCTCGGCTCAAACTCGCTGATCGACCTCGTCGTGTTCGGCAAGGCAGCGGGCGTACAGGCCGCCAAATCCATCACGCCGGGCGAAAGCCATGCCGACCTGCCGAAAGACGCCGGCGAAGCTTCGCTCGCGCGCCTCGACAAATACCGCAACGCCAAGGGCGGCACCTCCACGGCGCAGATGCGCGCGGCGATGCAGAAAGCGATGCAGGACGACGCAGCCGTGTTCCGCACCGGCGAGACGCTGGAAAAAGGCCGCAAGCGCATCGACGAGATCTATCGCAGCATCGGCGATATCGGCGTCAGCGACCGCTCGATGATCTGGAATTCCGATCTGGTCGAGACGCTGGAATACGAGAACCTCATCCAGCAGGCTGTCGTGACCATCGAGGGTGCTGTGAACCGCCAGGAATCGCGCGGCGCCCATGCCCGCGAGGACTATCCGAACCGCGACGACAAGAACTGGATGAAGCACACACTGGCGTG
>DASVLM010000275.1:0-6275 GCA_036384875.1 Noviherbaspirillum sp. | reverse complement strand
TGACCGAATCGGGACGCAGGCCGTCCCATACCATGACGATGGTGCGGGTAGGTTGCAGGGCAGTGGCAGTCGATGCCGTGGTGTCGGGCTGGGTGACGGAATCACCGCCGCAGGCAGTCAGCAAGGCGCCGGCTGCGAGGGGGGCCATCAAGGCATAAAGCAGTTTCACAGGTCTTTCTCCTGGGATGTTAGCGGTTGGTGTAATGAAGGCACGACCGTGCCGATTCGCAAGAAACCGCCACATCATGCTTTGCCAGTGTTACGTCGAGATGACAGGAAGACATGCGGAATGACGTGAAATGCCGATGTCTTTGCCGAATGCAGGGCGGGGCATCATGCCGGCGGGCGCTTGACCGGGTCCGGTAGCGGGAATAAGCTCGAAGGTTTGGTTAACTGCTGGCAACGCCGCGAGAGGTGAAAATTCTGATGCATCAACCGCCCACCGCATTCCCCCGCCGCACAGTCTTCGTCCTGGCCGCCGCCATGCTGGCCGGCTGCGCCACCGCCCCGCCACCGGCGCCGGTCGTCGCGCACGGCGACTTCGATGCAGTGCGCGCCTACATGACGCAGCAAATCCGCACGCGCATGGAGAAACAGGATGTGACCGGGCTGAGCATCGCACTGGTGGACGACCAGCGGGTGGTGTGGGCGGAAGGCTTCGGTTATGCCGACAAGGCAGCCAAACTGCCCGCCAGCGCCGACACGCTCTACCGCGTCGGCTCGATCACCAAGCTGTTCACCGCGACTGCCGCCATGCAGCTGGCCGAGGAAGGCCGCATCGACATCGACAAGCCGCTGCAGACGTATCTGCCCGACTTCTCCATCAAGAGCCGATTCAGCGGCACGCCGGCGATCACGCCGCGCATGCTGATGACGCATCATTCCGGCCTGCCGAGCGACTGGCAGAAAGGCATGTGGGCCGCACAGCCGGAACCCTTCACCAACCTCGTTTCCTACCTCAAGGACGAGTACGCCGCCTATCCGCCGAATACCGTGCTGTCCTATTCCAACGTCGGCGTGACGCTGCTTGGCATTGCAATGCAACGGGTTGCCGGCGAAGATTATGCCGCATTGGTGACGCACCGCCTGCTGCAGCCGCTGGGCATGACGCATTCGATAGTGACGCCGCGCGCCGAAGGCCCCGGTATGTCGAAGGCGTATCGCAAGGATAGCGAGACCGACGATCCGGCCTTGCGCGACGTGCCTGCCGGCGGCCTGAATTCCAGCGCGAACGATCTCGCACGCTTCCTCGAAATGGTTTTCGCCGACGGTCGTGCCGGCACACGGCAAATCATCAAGCCGGCCACACTGGCGGAAATGCTGCGCCAGCAGAACGCCGACATCCCGCTCGACATCGGCCAGCCCATCGGCCTCGGCTGGTTCCTGATGCCACTCGACGGTGTAGACAAGGATGCAGCGGGACCGACCATCAGCCATGGCGGCGCCACAGCGCTTTACCACGCGCAGATGATGGCGCTGCCCAAGCACAAGCTGGGCGTGATCGTGCTGGCGAATTCATCGACTGCGCGAGGCGTTGTCAACAGCATCGCCGCCGACACGCTGAAGCTCGCGCTGCAGGCAAAGACCGGCATCGCGCCCGCACCACACAAGCCGAATCCGACCAGCATTCGCCTGCTGTCCGACGAAGACCTGAAAGCCTACACCGGCTACTACGCCACGCCGTTCGGCTTTGCCAGTATCGAAGGCAACGGCTACAACTTGCG
Organism: Noviherbaspirillum sp.; assembly: GCA_036384875.1. GTDB lineage: Bacteria > Pseudomonadota > Gammaproteobacteria > Burkholderiales > Burkholderiaceae_D > Noviherbaspirillum. The sequence goes on along the minus strand of DASVLM010000275.1, from coordinate 4,551 downwards.
CGGCGAACTGTCCGGCAAGCACTTCGGACTGGTACTGCGGCAGGACGGCTACCTCGGCTTGCAATACCGCCTGCTCGGCCTGGTGCCGCTGCCGGTCGATGCGCTGGCCGGTATCGGCCTGTCGCGCGATCAGATCGACGGCCACGAAGTATTGCTGGCACATATCCACGACCGCGCCATGGTCGTTGGCGAAAAAATTGCCCCGGTGCCCTTGTCCGACGCCTGGCGCGCGCGCATCGGCGACTATGAAATCGTGAATGCAGACGATGGCGCGGCCTTCCTGCCCGACAGGATTTCACTGAAGGAAAGCGATGGCTTCCTGCTGGTGGAAGCATCAGTGCGCGACATTTCCGACGAACCGATCACGATGGCGTTGGCACCGGTATCGGACTCCGAACTCGTAGTGCGCGGCCTCGGCCGGCAGATGGGCGAAACGATACGCGTGGAGCCCGCCGCGGACGGCGAGCGTGTGCTGTATTCGGGATATGTGCTGAAGAAGAAGGTGAAGGAAAAAGAGCATTAAACCGCAGATAGCATGCCGCGTTTTCAGCGGCACCTGCACCCGCCGTTTACCATCTCGCGTCGCTACTGTCGCGAGATGCGATCCTTAGCCCTTCCATCAATTGGCGCTTCCAGATCGGCTTCGGTCACCAGCTACTTGTGACCGAGGCTCGATTGATCGTGAACCGGCTATTTTGGCGGCTGCTGTTCAGCGTCGTAAGTCCAGATAATATCGCCCCATTGGCTGGTCTTCTGTTCCGGGAAATGCTCGCCTCGCGTGAAATGGCGCATGCCTACACTCCCTTGAAGCGCGGGTGTATGCCACCAACCGGTTTCCGGCACGACCTCACCGGGTTGTCCGCGCAGTTTGTCATTCGCCTGCGGTGATGTGACGACTGCCGGCGGTGCAAGGTACTGCGACTCTTCTTCCGGGATTATGCCGTCGCGATAGCGTGTGTCTTCCCAGATCAGACGCCAGACGACCTGTATCTCCGGTTCCCCCAATCCATCCTTGTAAGTGGGCGCGATCGTGTCTGCCATCAGGTAATTCATGCATCCTTTTTCGAACTGTTCCGAGTTGCTGCTCCGAACGTTGATTAGATTGGACAGAAAATTTGTTCGAGCTTCTCGCACCTTCCACTCCGGCTCCCAAATGCCGTCAAAAGGAATCACCTCTCCGGAGTTGATAATGACATCGGTTGACGTCGGAACGCCGGGCAGATCCAGGGGAAAGTTGAACGGACCGTAAAAATCTTCATTCAAGATGGTCTTGCTGCCGAATGGAGCGTTGTCGACGGGATTTCCCGGCTCGATTCCTCGCCCCACACCACACATAAACTGGGATACCTTGTTCCACGCTTCGATCACTTCATCTTTGTTTTTCATCCAATCGAATACGTATTCGACCGGATCCATCAATCGCTGCGCAATTCCAATAGCAGAAACCGCATGCCAACCGAGATATCCGTCGGCTCGATAGCGAAATACGCCCCGCTCTCCGCGCTTCAATAAAGGTAATCCTTTGTCGAAGCCTCTTTTACCATTCCACAGATCCTTCATAGCCTCCATGTTGAATTCATCAATATCCGTTTTGTCGGCAAGTTTCATTGCACGCTCCCAGGCATTAACGAACTTTGCATAAGCCTCTCCCCACTTCCGCCATGCGGTGTAAGAACTCCATTTTTTCAGCAGCCAAAATACTTTCCGGCGTTCTTGATCAGTCATCATGGTTACTCTTCTTCAATAACGGGTTTCTTGGAGGCATACTCGGATTTGCTCAGCTTTTCTACTTGCGCTCCCGCACCGGCTTCATTCGCCAATTGATAACCATAACGTTTTGTGGTCTTGCCCCAACCTGTGGATAAGGCGGGTAGCTTCTCGATTACTTGCACAAGGTCCTTGGGCCATTCTATGTATAGCTGCATTGCGCCGCCTGGCAGATATTGTCCTGTCGTTTGCTGCATTTGTTCGGCCGCTCGTCCTTCCCATACTTTCAATTCAACGCCCGGAGGAATATCGTATTTGATGAAAAAATTGTTGAGATTCCACTTATCGATCACGGCCAATGCCTCACGCCATTCCTTGCTGTTCGGTGGAAGTGTTTCGGTCCACCACGGAGAAGCTTTTCCGATTTTCCCCGGTTTCATGACACGATAGACCGTCGTAGGTCCCTTGAGCGTATTTGGGATGAGTGGGCCAGAAAAAGCTTCAATTTCGGCACAAATCATTTTTTTCGTATCCGGATCTCTCTTTGCTCGCTTCCGCAAATCCGGCCACCCATCCACATGGTGGTAACCCTCGAAGCTATTCTTCGGCCACCCTTTCCCCTTCGGCGGAATGTGTGGGCCACTCTCTTCCACCAGCCGCGCCTCCGACTCGCGCACGACCGCTTTCTTTCCCGGCACAATGGTATGCAGGTCGCCGGAAACTACCAAGGCTCGTATTCGAGCAAGGCGATCGTTCAGATCCTTGATCGCCTGCGGAATCATGCGGCTTCCCATGCGCTGCAAGCCGGCCAGCTGCTCGCGCAGGAATGCAAACTCCTCGATGGCTTCGCGTGGCAGTACGCTCTTCATCTTTTCCTGCAGGTACTGCAAGGCCTTGTCCAGACGGCCGCAGATGTCGTTGAAGCCATCGATGAGTGGCTGCCGGTATTTGCCGAAGTCCAGTTCCTTGATGAACTTCACCGCATCGCCCTGCCCAAGACGATTGCATAACTGGATGATCACCTGCAGCACTTCGCGATCCTCTGCTGCGCTTCTGCCAACACGCATGAGCAGCTTGCCGATGCCTTTCAGCAGGCCACCGAAGAGCGGCACGATAGCCAGAAGCGGCAACAACAGCGCCACCCATTCCAGCACTTCCTTGCAGCGCTCAGGCATGCGGCACATGCGGATGAGCTGGGCAATTACGTCGCGCGCCGCAGTCATTTCACCGGCAATGGGGAAAGCCGACAGTACGGCATCGAACGCAATCTGCCCGGTGGTCTGGCGCTCGTTGAAGCCGCCAGACACCGCGCCCCACAGCCAGTCGGCTACGTCCAGCGCGTGACGCTTGAATTCGGCTGCGCTCATCCCTGGCCTCCGTGCTTGGCATATATGGCTTCCAGGTCCGACTCGGTCAGCGTCTGCTTGTAGTCGGGGTTCGGCTGGTGGTGAACAAGTTCGTAAGGACGAGCATCCGGGCCGAAGCGGATGTGAACCGCACCAGGCGGGACGTCCTCGAGACGTGCCGTGCCTGCCGCATCGGTAAAGCCGGTACGTTGCGAACCGTCGGCAAGTTTCGCGGTGAATTTCGCTCCCTGGACAGCAGCAGCGTCATGGTATTGGTACAGGATCACGAGATCGGTTGGCTTGAGCGTAGCCTGGGGTAGCGGCGGCAAGATTGGGTTCTTGCTCGCCGGCCCGGACAAATTAAAGCTCGCTGCCTTCTGCGATTGCGCTCCCGGATTGTGAATCTCGATGTCTTTGCCGATGCGGATATAACCCCCGCCTGCCGTCAGCAGAATCTCCTTCGGCGCTTGGATCACAACCTTGCCGTTGACGCTGGTGATCACGATGTCGTTCTGCGCTGTCGCTTCGAGTTGCCCGTCCTGCGCCTGCATCTGCATGTTGCCCTTGGCGGCGATCAGCTTGATGGTGTGCTTGATCCTGGCTTTCGCACCGGCGACGAACAGGCTGATCGATTCGCCGGCATTGTGAATCCATCTGCGCCCGGTCGTGTGGTTGCTGTCACGCTGCGCGACCTGGTCGAGATTGGTGCCGGCGGCGATGGTCGTGCTCTGGTTGCTGGCGATGGCCACACCATCCGGACCGCTGATGGCGACGACTTGCTGGCCGCCCGGTTGTTGTCCCTGCCCAGTCTTGCCTTCGTTGTCGGTATTGCTGCTGCGTTCGAGGTTGTGCAGCGCTTCGGTGAGTTGCGTCTGGTGGCCGCGCTCGCCGGGTTTGCCCGGTGTGGCGTCGTCCTCGACGAGCTGGTTGTCCTTGCCTGTTTCGGGCAGGTGGGCGTGCTGATGCCGCGCTTGTTCGCCGAGCTGTTCGGCAAGCGCAAGGGCGCTATCGAGCATCTGCAGCAATGCCTGCCGGTCAAGTTGCTTGCCTGATGCGTTTGCACTGGCTTCGGCGGACAGCAACAGGCCTTTGGCTGCACGCAACGCGCCTGCTGCATCGGAGCGCAACTCAAAGCCTTCACCTCTTGGCTCACCCTTGCCGTTTGTCCTGGGATGAATCAGGTAGCCCTGGTTGAGCTGCGTCTTGGCATGTTCGCTGGAGAGTTTGACGCGCAGTTCGTTTTGCGTGTCGTCCAGTACCAGTTCATTGTAGCCGTTGCCCTGGTGTTCCTTGGTTTTGGTGCCGGAGAGTGTCTTGTTGGCCGGCAGCGATCCGGTGCCGCTGAAGGCGGGCGCGGGATGCGTGCCGTTGTGAACGACGCCTTTGCAGACAGGTCGATCGATGTCGCCGTCGAGGAACTCGATCAGCACTTCCTGCCCGATGCGGGGAAGGTGCTGGATACCCCAGCCTGCACCCGCGCTGGGAGTGGCGACTCTGA
>DASVLM010000274.1:0-2119 GCA_036384875.1 Noviherbaspirillum sp. | reverse complement strand
CAGAAGAAACTGCTGCGCCAGTTCGAATCCTCGCTGGCGCAAGGCGGCGAGAAGCATTCGCCCAAGAGCGAGTCCTGGACGGACAAGGTCAAGAGTTTCTTTTCCTGACGGGCCGCCCGGGCCCGGGTTCGGGCCCGGTTTCTTGTGCGCCCAGCATGGGCGCCCTCCTGCGGGTGCAAGTCCCGCCGTGAGCTGACCACAGCGAGCGAAGCGAAGCGCAACTGCGGAAGGGTGACCGACCGTGGGGAGGAAGCGCGGAGCGAAACTGCGAGCCGATGAACAAGAATCGGATAGAAGGCGCTGCCGAGCAGGGCGAGCGGGCAAAAAGCCGCGAAGCTCTCGTGGTCAAGGCAAAGCGGCGTAGATCCGGCGGTTGTGCAGGGAAGGAGTGCGTTCTTACCTGGGGAGATCTCGCCTCGTGCCTGAAAGGGCGACGGTGCAAACCGGAGCGAGAAGTCAGCAGAGGCCGTAGTAGCCGCATGCCGGGCGAAGGGCCGAACGAGAAGGAGCGTCAAACGCCTTGTCGATGAATTGTGTACCGCATCAGATGTCCGCGCCAGCGGAGCGGGGCGCCCAAAGGCGAGGTGAAGCCTCGTCCGAAGCGGCCAGCGATGAAACACGACTCCCGCGACAGGAACCGGAAGGCGCAGGGCGAGACTTGCTTGCGCAAGCGCTCGCGAGACAGAACATGCAACGCGCGTGGAAACGCGTGAAGGCGAACAAGGGAGCGGCGGGTGTCGATGGTCTGGATATTACTCAGACCGGAGCGCACCTGAAGCACGCGTGGCCTTCCATCCGGCAGCAACTGACGGCAGGCACGTACCGGCCGCAGCCGGTGCGGCGCGTGGGCATTCCGAAGCCGGACGGCAGCGAACGTGAATTGGGGATACCCACCGTGACCGACCGTCTGATCCAGCAGGCACTGTTGCAAGTGCTGCAACCGCTGATCGATCCTACGTTGAGTGAACACAGCCACGGGTTCCGGCCCGGCCGCCGGGCACGCGATGCCGTGCTCGCTGCACAGCAATACGTGCAGGACGGCTGCCGCATCGTGGTGGATGTGGATTTGTCGAAATTCTTTGATCGCATCAACCACGACATCCTGATCGACCGCTTGAAGAAACGCGTGGACGACGCCGGAGTGCTCCGGCTGGTACGCGCCTGCCTGAACGCGGGGATCATGGAGGGCGGCGTGGTGGCTGCGCGGAACGAGGGGGCGCCGCAAGGCTCGCCGCTCTCACCGCTACTGGCTAACGTGCTGCTCGACGAAGTGGATCGTGAGCTGGAACGGCGAGGCCACCGCTTCGCCCGCTATGCCGACGACTGCAATGTGTATGTGCGCAGCCAGAGGGCAGGCGAGCGGGTGATGGCGCTGCTGGTGCGCTGCTACGACAAACTGCACCTGAAGATCAACGAATCGAAAAGTGCGGTGACAAGCGCCTTTGGCCGCAAGTTCCTGGGGTACGCCCTGTGGGCCAGCCCGAAAGGCGAGGTCAAACGCGCCGTGTCGGACAAGGCACTGGAAACGTTCAAGCAACGGATTCGGCAGATTACCAGCCGATCCGGCGGCCGCAGCATCAGCGAGGTAATCGAGAAACTGCGCAGTTATGTTCCGGGCTGGAAAGCGTACTTCGGGCTGGCGCAAACACCGAATGTCTGGCGTGAACTGGACAAATGGATGCGTCGCCGAATGCGCTGCCTGCACCTGAAGCACTGGCGGCGCGGCAAGACGATCTACCGTGAGTTGAAAAAGCTGGGAGCCACACCGCAGGTGGCGCAATCGGTGGCGGCGATGAGCCGTTGCTGGTGGCACAACAGCCTGTCGGCGCTGCACAACGTCCTGACGATTGCCTACTTTGATCGTCTTGGCATGCCTCGCCTCACATGACCTCAACTTCCCGAACCGCCCGGTGCGGACCCGCATGCCGGGTGGTGTGGCAGGGGACCGGCCAGTTTCTGCTGGCCGCCCCTATGCCGATTCATCCTCTTCCGCGGATAATCAAGCTGCAATGCGATGAACGGATAAGCCAGCTTCCGCACGTATAATCGGCACATGGCATTCATTCCATCAATTCAGCTCGCCATGCGTACAGACACAGGCCGTCTCCGCGCGCAAAAT
>DASVLM010000273.1:0-2116 GCA_036384875.1 Noviherbaspirillum sp. | reverse complement strand
ATCAAGCCGGTGTGAAGAAGGTCATATACGACGACGCCCGCAAGGTGCTGGCTACGCTGAGTTATGACCGTACGATCGCCATCTGGCAACTGGATGAACACATGCAGCCGACGGAAATGTCGCGCTCGACTTTTCCAGCATCGATCTGGCCTCGCTCTGGCGTTTTCATTACGCCGGACCGTATTGCGATAGGCACGTTCGGGTCCAGTTATGCCTTCTACGACTGGCGCGAGGATCACTGGAACCTGGACGGGATTGTTGCCGACATCAGCCTCAATGCAGTGGCAGTTGCCGGCGATTCTGTCTATGCAGTCGGTGATGCCGGTACGGTATGGCGCGACCACAGCCCGGTAACGGAGCTGGGCAGTCTTTGCAACTTCCTGCTGCCTGCAGGTGATCGACTGTTTTCCGGCGGCCAGCTGGGTCAACTCTTCGATGCATGCAGCGGAGCGGTGCTGTATCGCCACCATTCCCCTTTGAATTGCGGAGTCGCCTTCCTGCGCGGCGGCCAAACGCACATCGCCATTGGTACTTATACCGGCGAGGCCCTGGTGTTCGCTTTGAAAAGCGATGGTGGCCTGGAGCTCGTGGCAGAACTGAAAATATATGAAAACGCCATCAAGAGCCTGGTCGCGAACGAGCATGTTCTATTTTCGGTGTGCGCGTCGACCGCTGTTGCCTGGCATCGCATCGACACTCTGGAGTTGGTCCGCATGTTGCCCAAGGCTCACGAGCGCATCGCCAATGCAGGTTGCCTGGCTGGTGCCGCAGGATTCGCCAGTGTCGGTCGCGACCGCAAACTCAGGATTTGGGAGGGCGACCAGGTGCAAACGATCGAGACGCCGCATCCCAATTCGGTGAAATGCATTTGCGCTAGCGCAGATGGCAATCTTTTGATGACCGGCGCCTATACCGGCACGCTGGCCGGATTCGACATGACGACCCGCAGCTGGTACTCGTTCTCGCGGCCGACCACCGCCGGCATTTCGTCCATTGCCTACGACCATCGTCACGGCCACTTCCTGGCAAGTTCGTATGACGGCCAGATCTACGTCGTCAACTGAAAGGCCATCATGTCCAAAATACTGCTTTTCCCCGCCAGCCTGCGTCGCGAATCATATCAGCGCCGCTTGCTCGAATATCTTTCCACTCTGCTTGCCGGGCACTGTGAAATCGATGTCTTGAACAGTTCGGAAGTGACGCTGCCGCTTTTTAATCAAGACCTCGAAAGCGATCCGGGCGTGATGTCCGAAGTGCATTCGCTGCACCAGCGCTTTGGTAGCGCCGACGGCATCATTGTCGCCTCGCCTGAATATAACGGACACGTATCTCCGTATCTGAAAAATACGGTGGACTGGGTATCGCGCCTTGGCCATATCGATGCGCGTTATGCCAGGAGCAATCCATTCCGCGACAAGCCGCTGTTGCTATGCAGCGCTACGACAGGCTGGAGCGGTGGTGTGATCGGCTTGCGCGATGCGCGTTCTATTTTCAGTTACCTCGGTTGCCTGGTCGCAGCGGAGGAGATCGCGGTGTCAAGGGCTGCAGACGCGATCCTCGCGGATGGTTATCGCTTTTCGCCGCACTATGCCGAGTACATGAAGGAAGTGGTTAACAATTTTCTTTCATTGGTACGGCGTTTCGAAAACGTTCAGTCGGACTGCCCGGCATGTGCGGCAGTGGCGCCAAAGGAGGAGCAGGCATGGTGACACCGCGCGACACGGCCTGGTACTGGCCGACTTTCGGAAAAACGCTGTGCGGAACGATGAACGATCGCGAGCGTCTCGGATTGCCCGAGCATTATGTTCCCGACCGGCTGTCCGACGCGTCAGCGTCCGCTTATGCCCGGTTGATGCGGCTCGATGTCGACGCGCTGCTGGGCTGCCTCGATGATCCCGGCACACCTCTGGTCGATCGCATTGCAGCAGGAAACATACTGGCCTTGCTGGGCGATCCACGTATCGATCCCTTCCGTCCAGCCATGATCACCATCGAGCCTGTCGAAACCTTCGTGGGGCTCGATGAAGAAGAACTGGATGGTGTGATATCGGAATTCGCCGACCTTGGTCTCGACCGTCAATGGCTGGCGAAAGAATGCCCGCGGCATCGCGTGGCG
>DASVLM010000272.1:0-1867 GCA_036384875.1 Noviherbaspirillum sp. | reverse complement strand
TGAAATGCCCCGCGGCAACAGGAACGCCCGTGACGGGAAGTTGCGCCTTCTCCTGCCAATCGGCGATCGGATGAAACAGCCGGCCCACCACGCCGTGCTCGCCCCACACCACGTGTACCGGGCAGGCGATTTTCTGCTCTGCCCTGTCATGTTCCAGATCGATTGTCGCAGCGGCGCGATAGTCTTCGCAAGCGGCATGCACCGCCTCGGGTGTGCAAAAGCAACGCTCGTATTCCGTCATCGCCTCGGGAGCCAGGAAAGACTTGCCCTCGGAACCCCAGCCACCAAGCGAAAAGCGCAGATAGAACCGGGGGTCGGCACCGATCAAGGTTTCCGGCAAGGGATACGGTTGAATCAAGAAGAACCAATGGTAGTAATACCTGGCAAACGCCTCATTGGTTTTTTCATACATGGTGCGCGTGGGCGAAATGTCGATCATCATCAGTTTCCTGACGCGCTCCGCGTGATCAAGCGCAAGGCGATGCGCCACGCGTCCGCCGCGATCATGGCCACACACGAAGAAGCTCTCGTGTCCGAGCAAGCGCATGACCTCGACCATGTCTTGCGCCATTGTGCGCTTGGAATAGTTGGCGTGATCGGGCAAGCCGGCCGGCTTGGACGAATCGCCATAGCCGCGCAAGTCGGGCATCACCAGCGTATATGTTTCCGCAAGGCGATCGGCCACGGCATGCCAGATCACGTGTGTCTGAGGAAAGCCATGCAGCAACAACAAAGGCGGCCCGCTACCGCCGTGGCGCAAATTGATCGTCACGCCGTTGGCCGGGATTTTTGCCTGCTTAAACCTGTCAAGCATCACAGTATCTCCGTAGACAATTCCAACGTTTCCTTGATCTCTTCCATCACCACATAGCTCTTGGACTGCGCCGCACCGGGAAGTTGCAGCAGGATGTCTCCCAGCAATTTGCGGTATTCATCCATCTCGCGGATGCGCGCCTTGATCAGATAATCGAAGTCGCCAGACACAAGATGGCACTCCTGCACTTCGGGAATGCGCAAGACTTCATAGCGGAACTGGTCGAACGCCGAGGACGACTTCTGGTTTAGCGTGATCTCGACAAACACTAGCAGCTTGGCCCCAAGGGAAGCGGCATCGACCTTGGCATGGTAACCCGTGATCACGCCATCGCGCTCCATGCGCTTGACGCGCTCGATGCAGGGGGTTACCGACAGCCCGACGCGATCACCCAGATCCTTCATCGAAATACGCCCCTCGCGCTGCAGGATACGCAGGATATGACGGTCCAGTTTGTCCAGGCCGCGGCTCGATTCCCTCACGGTACGCATGAAATTCCACCAAATATTGAATATTTTTTAGAAACAAAAACTAGTTGCTCAGTCATATGATAGCTGCATTTCCTGCTTCAGTACCAGTTAGCATGGTGTGGTGCAAGCGGGGACAACCTTTATTATCGACGAGGAGACGGACATGCTGATCGGCGTACCCAAGGAAATCAAGAACCATGAATATCGTGTCGGCCTGACGCCGTCATCGGTGCGCGAGTTGACTTCGCGCGGCCATCAGGTGATCGTGCAAAAGAATGCCGGCACGGCCATCGGCCTGGCCGACGAACAATACGTCGCGGCAGGCGCCACATTGTCCGACAGCGCGGCAGACATCTTTGCCCGCGCCGACATGATCGTGAAAGTCAAGGAACCGCAACCGGTCGAATGCGCTATGCTGCGCAAGGACCAGATTCTCTACACCTATCTGCACCTGGCTCCGGACCCGGAACAGACCAAGGCCCTGGTCAAGTCCGGCGCGGTGTGCATCGCCTACGAGACGATTACCGGCCAGGGCGGCGGCCTGCCCCTCCTGGCACCGATGAGCGAAGTGGCCGGCCGCATG
>DASVLM010000271.1:0-4092 GCA_036384875.1 Noviherbaspirillum sp. | reverse complement strand
CAGGTTGCGCACTTCCGCCGCCACCACCGCAAAGCCACGTCCCTGCTCTCCGGCTCGCGCCGCTTCCACTGCCGCGTTCAGCGCAAGAATGTTCGTCTGGAAGGCAATGCCGTCGATCACACCAATGATGTCCACGATCTTCCTCGAGCTCTCCTTGATCGAGCCCATCGTTTCCACCACCTGCCCCACCACCTGGCCTCCGCGCATTGCCACATCGGAGGCTGACACCACCAACTGGTTTGCCTGCCGCGCATTCTCCGCATTCTGTTTGACGGTGGAGGTCAACTCTTCCATCGACGATGCTGTCTCTTCCAGCGAGCTCGCCTGCGATTCCGTCCGCGCCGACAGGTCCGCGTTGCCGGTGGCGATTTCACGCGATGCAACACCGATCGTTTCCGTACCCTGTCGCACCTGTCCGATGGTGCTCACCAGACTTTCATTCATATCCTTGAGGGCCTGCAACAGTTGGCCCGTTTCGTCCGATGACCGCACATTGATATGCTGCGTCAGATCTCCGGAGGCCACACTACGCGCAACACGCACCGCTTCATTCAGCGGCGCGGAAATTGCCTTGATGGTCCACGCTCCAACCGCCCCCGCAACCAGGAGGCCAAGGATAATGGCAACGACGGACATGTTGCGCACCATTGCATATGTGCTCTGGCTGCGTTCGAACTCGTCCTTTGCCACGTCCTGCTGCAATTTCATCAGCGCTTCGAAGCTCTCCTGCATGGGCTGGTAATGCTGAGCCATCGGTCCGGCAAGCAGTTCCATCGCCTGCTGCACGTTTGCCGCTCGCAGTGCGTCGATCGTGGGCTTCAACCCCTCGCCGACGAACTTCTTGCTACTCTCGGCAAACTTGTCCGCAAGCTTCTTCTCATCCTCCATCAGGCTGCCGGCATAGTAAGCATCCCAGTACTTCGAGATCTCCACAACGCGGCGTTCGACTTCATCCATGCGCTTGTTCACAACTGCAGGATCACCGTTCATCGATTCAGCAACCGCCATGCGGTTCTTGTCGATCAGGCGCAACACGATGTCGAGCTTGCCCATCGGGACAAGGCGTGTTTCATACATCGTCTTCAACTCGGCGTTTGCCGAATGCAGGCTGCTCAAACCAATAATGCCTCCGCCAATCAACAGCAGCGAAAGCAATCCGATCACAAATACCAGCCGCGACTTGATAGTCAGGTTTCCAAACATATGTCTCCTCTCCCGGTAAACCCTAGCCAGGACTCGCGCCCTGTCTAAAGTGTCACCACATCGTCCGAGTTACAGCGTTGTTGTAATAATTCAGTGCCCTTTGGGCGCCGTTTTTCATGCTGCGATCTTCTCGATCAACCCCATTTCGGTACTCGACATCAACTTGTCGATGTCGACCAGGATCAGCATGCGCTGGTCCAGCGTACCGAGGCCGATCAGGTAATCACTATTCAATGCAGTTCCCATCTCCGGCGCCGGCTTGATCTGCTCCTGCTTCAAGGTAGTTACATCCGAGACGCTATCAACCACCATACCTACCACGCGGCCGCCGATAGTGAGGATGATGACCACCGTGAACTGATCGTAAGTCGGTTCACCGAGACGGAACTTGATTCGCATATCCACGATCGGCACGATAATGCCGCGCAGGTTGACCACGCCTTTGATGAAGTCGGGTGCATTCGCGACGCGGGTTACCATTTCGTACCCGCGGATTTCTTGTACTTTAAGAATGTCGATGCCATATTCTTCCTTGCCCAGCTTGAAGGCGAGGAATTCCCTGCCGGCGATGTCGTTGCCAATCTTCTCGCCGCCTGCTGCATTTGCATTGTTGTTCAGGACTGTTTGATTCATGACGTTTCACCCCTCAGCAAAAATCAGGAAAGTATGGATTCGTCGTTCAGCTGCCTGCTCGATCGCAGCAGTGCGGCTACGTCGATGATCAGGGAGACGCCGCCATCGCCAAGGATAGTGGCCCCGGAGATGCCCGCCACCTTGCGGTAATTCGATTCCAGGTTTTTCACGACAACCTGCTGCTGGCCAACCAGGTCGTCGACAAACAACGCCGCTTTTTTCCCCTCCGACTCCAGGATGACCATGATTCCCTGCGATGGGTCGGTGAACCGCGGTTCGATGCCGAACATCTGGTACAGCGGTATCAACGGCAAGTACTCGCCGCGCACTCGTATAACGCGACCTTGGCCTGCAATTTCCTTCACATCCTGCGGATCCGGCTGCAGCGATTCCACGACGTAGCCCAGCGGAAGGATGTAAATCTCCTCGCCGACCTTGATCGACATGCCATCCAGGATTGCCAGCGTAAGCGGCAGCGAAATTGAAATGGTGGTGCCGAAACCCTTGGCAGATCGGATATCCACCACGCCACCCATGGCAGCGATGTTCCGCTTCACGACATCCATGCCTACGCCGCGCCCCGAGACGTCGGTGACGACATCGGCAGTGGAAAAACCGGGCGCGAAGATAAGCTGCCAGACATCCGAATCGGTCATTGTGTCGGACACTGGCAGGCCGCGTTCCTTGGCTTTGGCCAGAATCTTTTCGCGATTGAGGCCGCCACCATCGTCCGTCACTTCGATTACGATATTGCCGCCCTGGTGACCCGCCGACAGCGACAGGCGCCCCATTTCGCTCTTGCCAGCGGCCTTGCGCACGTCCGGCATTTCGATGCCGTGGTCGATGCTGTTGCGTACCAGATGCGTCAGCGGATCGACGATGCGTTCGATCAATCCCTTGTCGAGTTCGGTTGCCGCGCCATGCGTCACGAATTCGATCCGTTTGCCGAGCTTGGTCGCCAGATCGCGCACCATGCGAGGGAAACGCGAGAAGACATAATCCATCGGCATCATCCGGATGGACATGACTGCTTCCTGCAAATCGCGGGTATTGCGCGTCAGCTGACTGACGCTGTTGAGCAGCCGCTCGTGAATCATCGGGTCAAGCGTGTTGGTTCGCTGCTCGATCATCGCCTGCGTAATGACAAGTTCGCCAACGAGATTGATGAGCTGGTCGACCTTCTCGATGCCGACACGAATCGAGGTGGATTCCTGATTGTGTGCGAGCTTTTCCGCTTCGCGCTTGGCCGCAGCCTTTTTCTCGGCAGCAGCCGCGCCCACTGTTGATGCCGGCGAAGGCGATGGACTGGCAACAGGAGCGGAAGCAGCCGGCGGCAGCGCCTTGCCCGCCCCCCTGGCTTCCTTCATCTCATGGGTCTCGAAATTGTCGAAGAACCCGTATCCCTGCTTTTCTTCCTGCGCAGCCTTGGTGGCAGCATCGGCCTTCTCGTCGTGCTCATCGATAGGATCGAAGAAGCCGTAACCCTGTGCTTCCTCCTGCGCCGCCTTGATTTGCTCCGGCGTCATCGGCTTGCCCAGCTCGGTGATTTTCAGGTCGTCGGGATTCAGGATGAAGGCACAGATCGCAATGATATCGTCGGTACTCTCGTTGGTTACCAGCGTGAACGCAGTGCGCTTGTCAGCAAGCAGCTCGCGACTGATATGGCCGAGCAGGCCGAGTTCGGCAGCAAGGGCATCGACGTCACGATCGGCTACCTGCGGCAGCTCGATGCGGAATTGGTGTGCGGAGGGGTCATGTACTACGGGCGCAGCGGTCTGGCTGTGTTTCGCTGCCACGTCAAGCGACGCCGCCGGCAACGCCTTCGGCACTTCGCCTTGCGACAGCGACTGGAGCAGCATGCGGACATCCGCTACCTGGTCCTGGTCAACCGGTGTATGCAGCCGATGGCCGTCGAGCTGCATCTTCAGCACGTCCTTCGCAACCAGGAATGCATCGACATGCTCGGCAGTCAGTGCCATCTCTCCCTTGCGAATGCGGTCGAGCAAATTTTCCAGGACATGTGTGATGTCCGTCAGATCAGTTAGACCGAATGTCCCGGCGCCGCCCTTGATCGAATGCGCGGCACGGAAGATGGCATTAAGGTCCTCTTCGTCGGGCGCCGATATGTCAATAGCCAGGAGCAGCTTTTCCATTTCAGCGAGAAGTTCTTCGGTCTCATCGAAGAAAACCTGGAAGAACTGGCTCATGTCAATGGTCATTATGGAACTCCGTCTCTACGCGTTGCACGAATCTTCT
>DASVLM010000270.1:0-3720 GCA_036384875.1 Noviherbaspirillum sp. | reverse complement strand
GCCGACGGTCGCGGAGCTTCCCGCCAGCGAATGAGCCGCATGCACCGCATGGACGCTGACGCTGCGCTCCGGTTCATGCCGCCATTCCGAAAAATCCTGCGCGAGCAAACGCACCAGTTCGTCGGTTTCGGCCAGATAGATGTTGTGGAGCGGCAGGCTGATCTCGATGTTGCCGATACGCTTGATGCCATCGTTCTGCCGAAAGTCCGTCGGCTGCATCGTCGGGAATTCGATGACTTCGGCAATCGCAATCGACGGCGCAGGCTTTGCGGCCACAGCAGGCGCCGATGTCGCAGGCTGCTGGATGCTGATTACCTGATCCACCGGCGTCGGGGCGAAAATAGCCATCTCTTCATCGGACAGCTGCAATTCGTGTGCTTCCGCCAATGGTGCTTCAGGTTCGAGGGGAAAATCCTGGCCCGGTGTCACGTCACTTGCAGCTGCAGCCGGGACATCGAAGTCGAGCGGAGGCAGCATGTCGCTGTCAGTTGATGCAGCCGGCGCTGTATCGATTTGCTCGGGCAAGACCGAAGATGTGGCGACCTCAACCGCTTCCTGGTTTGTCGGCGCCTCGGCCTCGACCTCGACGTAGTGGAAGCTGTCCCCGTTCTTGACACGCTCGGCCGCAGCAATGAGTGCATGCGGCGTGCAGGCGGAACGTCCATGCTGCATCAGGTCGTCTACCCATTTGCCGAGCACTTCCGCTGCTTTCTCCAGCAGCGCATACAGTTCCGCATCACCGCTGCGCGCTTCGGACAAGCGCAGGTTCAGAACCTGCTCGATGCTCCATGCCGCTTCACCGAAGGATGTGAGGCCGACCATCCGGCTGCTTCCCTTCAGCGTATGGAACGAGCGGCGCAGTGTCGTCAGGTATTCCTGGTTGTGCGGCTCCTGACGCGACATGGGCAGCGTGTCGCGAACCGTGCCAAGGACTTCAACTGCTTCGGTCAGAAATATCTCGAGCAACTCGGCATCGATTGCTTCATCTGTGGCGGGCGCAAGTACCGGCGGCAGGGAATCGCCTGCGGGCTCGATCGCCGGTACGGTAGCCGTAATGATTTGGGCAAGCGCATCCGGCGATGTGGAAAAATCGGGGCGCTGGAGGATTTCTATTCCCTGCTGCGCCCGGTCGTTCACTTCCGGATTGTCGAGAAGCACTGCGTCGAGCCGGATCTGCTGCAATGATTCCTTGAGCTGTTGCTGCAAGGCGAGGTTGTCCGGCTGGGCGGTCAATGACATGGCCAGCTCGGCAGACTGCTGCTGGTGATAAGCGAGTTCGTCTTCGACAGTCTGCACCGGCGCGACATCCTCGCCTGACGCTTCCGACGGTTCGGGCGTCGGTTCCTGGCTTTCATCGGCAGCATCGGAGGGAGCATCTTCAAGTCTCTCCTGCCGGTCGATCAGGCGGACCTGAAAAACGCCTTGCTCTTCATCGAACGAAAAGCGCTTCCTGGCGCCATCGGGATCAAGCTGCAGCTGCTCGATAAAGAAACCGAGCGCCCCGACGTTGCGTGCAACCTGCTGGAATTGCCGTTGGTCGGCGCCATCCTTCACGTCGACGAAATGCCGTACCGCAGCGCGGGTATGACGCACAGTGCGGACGGCATCGTCCTGGTCCAGCACTGCCAGTGCGCCTTCCACCTGGTGCAGCACGTTATCGAGCTGTTCGAGGGCATTGGATTGATCCGGATCGCGGAAGAACTCGTCGAGCATCTTCTCGACCTGGCGCAGGTTGTTCTGCATCTCGGATGACAGAGCCGTCATCGTTTGCCGTTGCTGCGCCTCGCGCGACATGTCGGCCAGCCAGGCGGCTGCCTGGGCCGGCTGCTCGCCGGACACGACGGCAAGCAGACGCGCAGTAAGTGCATCAGCGCGATCGGCAAAATTCTCCGGCAGCCTGCTGATGTTGTTCAGTGCGTTTTCAACAAACAGCAGACTGGTCGCCACTTCCAGGCTGAGCGCATCTCCCGGCCGCGCGTTCGCCGCGTGGCGCGCAATGCCCTTGAGTTCGCGCAACAGCTTGGTCAGCGGCGCAGAATTCAGCTTGGCGCCGGCATCGGCCAGCATGTGCATTTCATGCAGGAAGGATTCCGACGAACTTGCATCGCCGCCGGCAATGCGATTCCACATGTTTTTCGCCAGGTTCAGCCTTTCCCTGGCCTGCGCGAGCGCGCTGACATCGATCTGTCCGTAGCGCTTGCTCTCATAATCGGCGGGCACCAGGCCGTCGAGGCCGTATGCAGTGCGGATCTGGCGGGCACGCGGCGTCGGCACCTCGACTTTGGCGATGAAGAACAAGGCATCGCGCAACAGACGCTCTGCAATGCTGGCCGAGCCTTGCGACAGGCGCCGGATCTGCAGATTGATGCGGGCGAACAGCTGCTTGACGTAGATTTCGTTGCGAATCTGGCCGGCCGCGACTGCTTCGGCCAGGCCATGCATTACCCACCAGAAGGGCCGCGTTTGCTGGTTGCTGTCCAGCCTTTCAATTTCGCCGATGATGTCGCGCATGGCGGCCGCATTGCTGGCCTCGGCCTGCGGCTCGGCACTCTTCAGGAAAGGCAGCAGCGCCATCTCGAACTGCTTGCGCAACCTGGCGTAATAACTCGGCCGCACATTGATCGGATCGATAGGCGGCAGTTTCGGGCGGACGGAGAGATTCGGGAAGAACAGGTCGGCCGGATGAATGCGCTCGGCACCGCGCGCTTCCAGCAACGCACGATAGTAGGGAAACAGCCGCACCGGTTGATGCGGCACGCCCGACAGCAATTCTTCAAGATATTCGATCAGCGCCTGATAACTTCCGCGGACTGCGTCGGCCAATCCGCTGGAGAACCCAAGCTGCTTCGCGGAGACCCGGTCCAGCAGGTCTTCCACCGTTTCCGTGATGATGGCCAGTCCGTCGATATCCACGATCTGCAATGCGCCGTGCGCCTGGTGCAGAAAGCTTTTCGCATGCCGCAGGGACGTGGCCTGTGCATCGGCGTCCTGAGCGGTGGCGTCACGCAATGCAGCGTCGGACCGGTTGAGCGCTTCACGGATTTCGCCGATCACCCAGGACAGCGGCCCGGTATCCAGGTGATCCCGCGTACCTTGGTTCAAGGCGGAAGAAGGGGTGTTCATGACAGCCTCGGGTCGGAATGCGGCGCGCGGTCGTTGCAGCGCGCCAGATTGGCAATCGGCCTGCGCAAATCAGGCAGTCACGCGGAAACGGGAAACGGAACTCTTCAGTTCTTCAGCCAGCTTCGACAGCTCGCGAATCGATTGCGCCGTTTGCTGCGTGCCGTGCTGGGTGCGCTCGGTAACGGTCAGGATGTTCTCGATGTTGCGCGCCACGCCATTTGCCGATGTTGCCTGCTGTTCCGTTGCCGAAGAAATTTCCTGGATCAGTTCCGCCAGGCGATTCGACACACTCCGGATTTCCGACAACGCCGTACCTGCCGCGTCGGACAGCTTCGCGCCCTCGACCACGCCCTGTGTCGATTTTTCCATAGCGGCCACCGCGTCGTGCGTATCGGTCTGAATGGTACGCACCAGCGCGCCGATCTGCTTGGCTGCTTCGGCGGAACGTTCCGCCAGCCGCTGCACTTCCTCCGCAACCACCGAGAAACCGCGCCCGGCCTCGCCGGCAGACGCGGCCTGGATTGCGGCATTCAGCGCCAGCACGTTGGTCTGCTCGGTAATGTCGGAAATCAGCTCGGTGATTTCGCCGATCTCCTG
>DASVLM010000269.1:0-2966 GCA_036384875.1 Noviherbaspirillum sp. | reverse complement strand
ACAGTTGCGCGCTACCTTCGCGAAGGAAGGCATCCCCACGGAATTTTGTCACATTACGAGCCTGATGAGCCCTTTGCATGTCTTAGACAGAATGACGGGTTAAGTGACAAATTTTGACGACCAGAACTTTCCGGTTCACACTGTCACATAATCGAACGTATACGTGACGGGTGAAAAGGTGCTGATCGGCTACATGCGGGTATCGAAGGCGGACGGATCCCAGTCCACCAATTTGCAACGCGATGCGCTCATCGCCGCTGGTGTGAGCCTTGCGCACCTTTACGAGGATCTGGCCTCGGGCAGGCGCGATGATCGCCCAGGGTTGGCTGCTTGCCTGAAGGCGCTTCGTGAAGGGGACACGCTGATCGTGTGGAAGCTCGATCGGCTTGGCCGTGATCTGCGCCACCTGATCAACACCGTGCACGACCTAACTGCGCGTAGCGTGGGCCTGAAGGTCCTGACCGGTCACGGTGCGGCGGTCGACACGACGACTGCCGCCGGCAAGCTTGTGTTCGGTATTTTTGCCGCGCTGGCCGAGTTCGAGCGTGAGTTGATTTCCGAGCGAACAGTCGCTGGACTTATCTCGGCGCGCGCTCGCGGCAGGAAAGGGGGGCGCCCCTTCAAGATGACCGCCGCCAAGCTACGCCTGGCGATGGCCAGCATGGGGCAACCGGAAACCAAGGTGGGCGATCTCTGCGAAGAACTCGGGATTACCCGGCAGACGCTCTACCGGCACGTGTCGCCCAAGGGCGAACTGCGGCCAGACGGCGTAAAGCTGCTCTCCCTCGGTTCAGCCGCATAAATGGAGGCGACCTGGAACGGGGCGCTGTTCAGTGCGGCAACGATCCGATTACCGGTGTCGACCCAGAGCAGCCGTAGAGCTTTTGGGAAAGCTGTCGTTCAACGCCTGAATTAAGCCGCGCCGCGTAGCGGCGTCGGCTTGAATGAACTGTTAGCCTCACCTACGCCTTGACAGGGTAGCGGCTGGATATGGCGATACGGTTCCATGTGTTGATGACAACGGCAAGCCATTCAATAGCCGACACCTCTTCGTTGGTGAGAGTTGCTGCGGCTTGCTCATAGATCGCATCCGGAAGTTGGCCCTCGGAGATCAACGTAACTGCCTCCACAAGTTCCAAGGCGGCGCGCTCTCTTGGGGTGAAATATTCAGTTTCTTTCCATGCAGCAAGAACGGCAACGCGATCGCTAGACTCCCCGCTGGAAAGAGCATCACGCGCATGCAACCTGACGCAAAAAGCACATTGATTGATCTGGGACGCACGCAGGCGCAAGAGATGCGAGAAGCCTTCCGAAATGCCCGCAGTGGTCAATGCTTCCGAGGCGAGCCGGTCAAGCTCAATGACGGACTGATACAGGGCAGGCGCTGATTTTCCAAGGTTTACTCTTTCCGACATGTGAAATCCTTATGTTGTGCGGCTAACTTTGTTTTAGGGCGACTGCCCTGCTGCGTAACATCGTTGCTGCTCCATAACATCAAACATCGACCCACGGCGTAACGCGCTTGCTGCTTGGATGCCCGAGGCATAGACTGTACAAAAAAACAGTCATAACAAGCCATGAAAACCGCCACTGCGCCGTTACCACCGCTGCGTTCGGTCAAGGTTCTGGACCAGTTGCGTGAGCGCATACGCTACTTGCATTACAGCTTACGAACCGAACAGGCTTATGTCCACTGGGTTCGTGCCTTCATCCGTTTCCACGGTGTGCGTCACCCGGCAACCTTGGGCAGCAGCGAAGTCGAGGCATTTCTGTCCTGGCTGGCGAACGAGCGCAAGGTTTCGGTCTCCACGCATCGTCAGGCATTGGCGGCCTTGCTGTTCTTCTACGGCAAGGTGCTGTGCACGGATCTGCCCTGGCTTCAGGAGATCGGAAGACCTCGGCCGTCGCGGCGCTTGCCGGTGGTGCTGACCCCGGATGAAGTGGTTCGCATCCTCGGTTTTCTGGAAGGCGAGCATCGTTTGTTCGCCCAGCTTCTGTATGGAACGGGCATGCGGATCAGTGAGGGTTTGCAACTGCGGGTCAAGGATCTGGATTTCGATCACGGCACGATCATCGTGCGGGAGGGCAAGGGCTCCAAGGATCGGGCCTTGATGTTACCCGAGAGCTTGGCACCCAGCCTGCGCGAGCAGCTGTCGCGTGCACGGGCATGGTGGCTGAAGGACCAGGCCGAGGGCCGCAGCGGCGTTGCGCTTCCCGACGCCCTTGAGCGGAAGTATCCGCGCGCCGGGCATTCCTGGCCGTGGTTCTGGGTTTTTGCGCAGCACACGCATTCGACCGATCCACGGAGCGGTGTCGTGCGTCGCCATCACATGTATGACCAGACCTTTCAGCGCGCCTTCAAACGTGCCGTAGAACAAGCAGGCATCACGAAGCCCGCCACACCGCACACCCTCCGCCACTCGTTCGCGACGGCCTTGCTCCGCAGCGGTTACGACATTCGAACCGTGCAGGATCTGCTCGGCCATTCCGACGTCTCTACGACGATGATTTACACGCATGTGCTGAAAGTTGGCGGTGCCGGAGTGCGCTCACCGCTTGATGCGCTGCCGCCCCTCACTAGTGAGAGGTAGGGCAGCGCAAGTCAATCCTGGCGGATTCACTACCCCTGCGCGAAGGCCATCGGTGCCGCATCGAACGGCCGGTTGCGGAAAGTCCTCCCTGCGTCCGCTGATGGCCGGCAGCAGCCCGTCGTTGCCTGATGGATCCAACCCCTCCGCTGCTATAGTGCAGTCGGCTTCTGACGTTCAGTGCAGCCGTCTTCTGAAAACGACAGCTGCGCCACGGAAATCCAAGCGGTTGCGTGTTGCATAATCCTGTTGCAAAAGTCGGGCATGAAAATCGGCTATGCGCGGGTCAGTTCGGACGATCAGAATCTCGCGCTCCAGCGCGACGCGCTCGCCGCCGCCGGCTGCGAGGTCATTCACGAGGATCAGGGGGTATCGGGG
>DASVLM010000268.1:0-9027 GCA_036384875.1 Noviherbaspirillum sp. | reverse complement strand
GTAGTCCTTCTTCCAGCGTTCCAGCACGGTGTCCTTCGCCGCCTTTTCATCCTGCAGGAAGGCTTCGGTGCTGCGCAGCTCTTCACAATATTCCGCCAGCAGCAAGTTCAGTTCGTCCTGCGACGGCTCGTACGCCGTTTTGCAATTGGAGCAAAGCCGCTTGGCAAGACGCTGCGCCAGCACGCCGAGCAAGGCATCGGCGAAGTTGAACGGGTCCATGCCCATGTCCAGCAGGCGGACGATGGACTCCGGCGCGCTGTTGGTGTGCAGCGTCGAGAACACGAGGTGGCCGGTCAAGGATGCTTCGATGCCCATGGCCACCGTTTCCTTGTCGCGCATTTCGCCGACCATGATCACGTCCGGGTCGGCACGCAGGAAGGCGCGCATCGCCACCGCAAAATCGAGGCCGCTCTTGCGGTTGACCTGTACCTGGCGCAAGCCCTTCTGCGTGATTTCTACCGGGTCCTCGGCAGTCCAGATCTTGGTGTCCGGCGTGTTCAGAAAATTCAACACCGAGTGCAGCGTCGTGGTTTTGCCGGAACCCGTCGGGCCGCAGACGAAGAACAGGCCGTAAGGCTTGCTCACGGTCGACCTCAGACGGTTCAGGTTGTGCGGCAGGACGCCCAGCTTGTCGAGCGGGATCGGCTCGCCCGCGGCGAGGATACGCATCACGATGTCCTCGACGCCGCCGGCGGAAGGAATCGTCGCCACGCGCAGCTCGATGTCGAGCGGCGCGAACTTCTTGAATTTGATCTTGCCGTCCTGCGGCTTGCGGCGCTCGGAAATGTCGAGGTCGCACATGATCTTGATGCGTGCAGAGAGCGCGTTGCGGTAGCTCGCCGGAATCTCGATGTAGGGCTCCAGCGAACCGTCCTTGCGGAAGCGGATGATGGTCTTTTCCTTGCCTGGGCGCGGCTCGATATGAATGTCCGACACGTTCTGGCGATAAGCGTCGGTGATGATCTTGTTGACCAGCCTGACCAGTTCATTGTCCGCCGCTGCACTGACATCGGCTTCCGACATGTCGCTGCCGGCCTCGTCGTCATCCTCCATTCCTGACAGCAGATCGTCGACAGAACCGCTGTCCATTTCGATGCCGAAGAACTGGTCGACGGTTTGCCGGAACTCGGCATTGGTGGTAACGCGATATGCCAGCTTCGCCTTGGGGAAGATATTGTTGATCACGCGCGCATTGCGTACCTGTTCCGGGTCGGTCGCCAGGACTACCATGCCGTCCGGGCCTTCCTCGACCGGCACCCACTGGCTCTGTTCGACAAATTCGCGCTTGAGGTTCTTCAGCAGCTCGGCCGGCTTGACGCGGTCCGCCTTGAAAGGCTCGTAAGGAACGCCGAAGAACCTGGACAGTGCGTGGCCGATGGCCGGCAGCTTGACCTGGAAATCCCTGACCAGAATCTGTTCGATGTCGTCGCTTTTGCGGCGCGCCGACCGCGTCGCCAGCTCCAGTTCGCCGGCCGACAGCACCGCCTCCGCCACCAGCTGGTCGTACTTCGAGCGAATCACCGGCGGCGGTTTCATCCGCTGCGTGTAGGCGATGGCCAGCGTCTTGCAGAGATCCTTGACGCCTTCTTCGAACACCGGCGAGAAGGTCGTGCCGTCGCGGTTGTTGATCAGCTGGACGACGCCCAGCAGTTCGTTTCCATGTTCGTCGATGATGGGTGAGACCAGCATCTGCTTGGTGCGATAACCGGTCCGGCGGTCCACCTCGCGCAGGAAATGCAGCTTGGGGGAGTGCGCTTGCAGTTCGGCTTCGTCGTACACGTCGCGGATATTGAGAACGCGGCGCGTCAGCGCGGCATAGCCTGCCACACTCTGGTCGGAAATCGGCAGCTTGAGCTGGTTGACGGAGTTCAGGCCGGTCTTGATCTTTGAAACGATGGATGCCTTGTCTTCGCTGATGGCGTAGATCGTCAGCCGATCGGCGTTGAACAGGTCGCAGATGTCCTGCGACAGGTCCAGCATGATCTCGTCGACATTGCTGGTGGAATGGATGCGATTGGTGACGGCCTGCAGCTTCCGGAAGAAATTCAGCCGGAGATTGACATCGTCCGGTGCGCCGGTGCCAGGGGATACGCCGAGGACTGCACTCATCTCATGTTATCCATTTGTCATCAACGCGAATGCGCTGCATATTGTGCTTGCTTAATGTGCTGGTAGAGAGGCGTGTCGGATCGCCTTCGAACGCATCAGCGAAAACAGTATCCATGGCGGCGCGCAGTGAAACGGTAGAATGCAGGGTTTCGCGATTGGTGACGAAATCCGGCTGGATCCCATTATATTCCGCGTTGTAAAAAAGTATCACGGAAGATAGGCGATATTTGCGAGGCATTTCAACAGCCGGCAAATACGGGCATTTCGGGCGCGATTCAGTCTACAATCAAAAAAAGCCTTTGGGAGGAAGGGATGGCAGTGTCCAACAAGATTTCCGCGCGCGCCGCGGCATGCCGGCGACGCGCGCCGGCCGTGCCGCAACCGTCGTGCGCGGCCGGAGCGGGTCGGCGCCAATGAAGCTGCAGATTCTCGGCTGTGCCGGCGGCATCGGCGGCCACCAGCGTTTCACCACCTGCATGCTGGTCGATCACGACATCCTGCTCGACGCAGGAACCGGCATCACCAACCTGGACATCGACCAGCTCGCTGCGATCGACCATGTGTTCCTGACTCATTGCCATCTCGACCACGTCGCCGGCCTGGCACTGCTGGTCGACGCCGTGCGCGGCAAGCGCAACGGGCCGGTCACCGTGCATGCGTCCGAAGACGTCATCTCCTCGCTCAAGAAATACCTGTTCAACTGGGTGCTGTGGCCGGATTTCGCGGTCATCCCCAGCGCCGAGGAACCGACCCTCGCATGGGCGCCGTTCACTCCCGGCGATACCCTCAAGATCAACGGCCGGCTGGTATCTTCCTTCCCGGTGCGCCACACACCCGGCGCTGTCGCCTACTGGGTGCACAACGAGCGCGACGGCTTCCTGTTCTCGGGCGACATGTGCAGCACGCCGGAAATGTGGGCGCATCTCGCGAAGCAGGCGGATCTCAGCAAGGCCATCATCGATTGCTCCTTTCCGAATGCCGAACGCGAACTGGCTGACATCTCGATGCATTTCTGTCCGCGCACGCTGCTGGACGACATCGAGCACATGCCGCATTCCATCGAATTCCTGATCTACCATTTGAAGCCGGGACAGGAAGACCAGATCATGAACGAATTGAAGGCCGACGGCGGCGACCGCAATTTCAGGGCGCTGAAGACCGGCGATATCTTTACGTTCTGAACGCGAACGACGCCTCTCGGGGCAGACGATAACAATATTCAGCCGGACGAAACCGGCGGAGGCCGGTGGCAAGGTGCTGCCGGCGCCTCCGTTTCGCAAAGCCGGCAGGGAGTGCAGCCATGGCGGACTTGTCCCATTCCGAAATCGTGCGCCGGCTCGAACAGCTCACCGAGCTGAGTGTCGAGCTGAGCACCAACCACGACCACGCGTCGCTGCTGGAACGCATCCTGCGCTCCGCAAAGGAAATGACGCATGCCGACGGCGGCACGCTCTACCGCGTCACGCCCGATCACCAGCGCCTGTCGTTCAACATCTCCATCAACGACACGCTAGGCATGTATCTCGGCGGTGTCAGCGGCGCGCCGATCAACCTGCCCGATATTCCGCTCTACACCGAATCAGGTTCCAGGAACATGAGCGCGGTGGCAGCCTATGCGGCCAACACCGGCACCTCGGTGAACATCCAGGACGTCTACAAGGTAGACCTCTTCAATTTTTCCGGGATGCGAAAATTCGACGAGACCCATGGCTACCATTCGCAATCCTTCCTTACGGTGCCGATGAAGGACCACGAGGGCGAACTGATCGGCGTGCTGCAGCTCATCAATGCGCGCGATACCGAAACCCGCGCGACCTGTCCCTTCAGCGACACCGACCAGCGGCTGATCGAAGCGCTGGCTTCGCAGGCGGCGATCGCCATCACCAACCAGCAGCTCATCAAGCATCTCGAAGTCTTGTTCGAATCCTTCGTCAAGTTGATCAACCTCGGCATCGACGAGAAATCGCCTCACACCGGCAAGCACTGCGAACAGGTGCCCGAACTCACGATGATGCTCGCCGACGCTGCACACAGGACAAGCAGAGGTCCGCTCGCCGATTTCAAGATGACCGAGCGCGACCGCAAGGAACTATGGCTGGCCGGCCTGCTGCACGACTGCGGCAAGATCACGACGCCGGTGCACGTGGTGGAAAAGGCAACCAAGCTGCAGACCATCACCGATCGCATTCATCTTGTCGATGCGCGTTTCGAAGTCATCAAGCGCGAGGCAGAGATTCGCGCGCTGAAGGAAAAACTCGCCGCTGGCAATGACCCGAAACGGCACGACGAAATCAATCGCTCCCTGTCCGAAACGATCGCCGCGCTTGACGACGATCGCGCCTTCATCCGCCGCGCCAATGTCGGCGGCGAGTTCATGAAGCCGGAAGACCAGGAGCGCGTGCGACAGATTGCAAAGCATCGCTGGATTGGGCCCGACGGCAACGAGCACGACCTGCTGACCGACGAAGAAATGATGAACCTCACGATTCGCGCCGGCACGCTGAACGACGAAGAGCGGCAGATCATCAATAACCATATCTCGGTCACGATCCGCATGCTGGAGTCGCTGCCGTGGCCGCGCCACCTGGAACGCGTGCCGGAATATGCCGGTGGCCACCACGAACGCATGGATGGCAAGGGCTATCCGCGCGGACTGCGCGGCGACGAAATGTCGGTGCAGGCACGCATGATGGCGATCGCCGATATCTTCGAAGCGCTGACCGCGAAGGATCGCCCCTACAAGAAAGGCAAGACGCTCTCCGAATCGCTCGAAATCCTCGGTGGCTTCCGTCAACGCGACCACATCGATCCCGACCTGTTCGACGTATTCGTGCGCGAGAAGGTCTACCTCGAGTATGCAAAGAAATTCATGGACCCGTCGCAGATCGACGAGGTGGACGAGAGCAGGATTCCGGGTTACACGCCCTGACACTTCATACGGGAGGCCTCGTTGCGGCGTTTGTTCAGGAAATATGGCGCACAGTGGGCAGTGGCCTTGGTGCTGGCAATTCTGGCTTGCCTTTACATCAAGCAGGAGATCACGTCCTCATTGGTGGACAGGCTGGAAGTCTATGCGTACGACACGCGCATGCGCATACAGCATGGCGCGCTCGACCCGCGCATCGTGATCGTCGACATCGACGAAAAAAGCCTGGCGGAAATCGGCCGCTGGCCCTGGAGCCGCAATGTGCTCGCCGAGCTGGTGACGAAGCTCGACGAGAAATACCATGTCCGCGCCGCCGGCTTCGATGCGATTTTCGCCGAGCCGGATACCAGCGCCGGATTCGGAACGCTCCAGGCGCTGGCGAAATCCGAACTGTCCGATGTCCCGCGCATTGCGCAACGGCTGGAGAAGCTGAAGCCGCTGTTCGACTATGACGGCCAATTCGCCAGCGCGCTGCAGGACCGGCCGATGGTCCTCGGTTATTTCCTCTCCAACGACGACAGGGCAATCGCCAAGGGCCAGCTGCCGAATCCCGCCTTCACCGTGCAGCATCTCAAGGGCCGCGAGATCGAGTCGACGCAATACAAGTCCTACACCGGCAACCTGGAGATGCTGCAGCAGTCGGCCAAGGCCGGCGGCTTCATCAACCCGACTCCGGACTCGGATGGCGTGATTCGTCGCCTGCCTATCCTTGCGCGCTTCGGCGATGGTTACTATGAGTCGCTCGCGCTGGCCACGGCGCGTGTCGCGCTCGGTGCAAGCCTGGTGCGCCCGGTCGTCTTTACCGCGGAAGAATTGCACCTGAGCGAAGAAGCCGCGCGCGAATACGGCGCGCTCAAGGCGATCAAGATGAATACCAAGCCGCACACCAAGGTGGTGCCTCTTGATCGCGACTTGACGATCCTCGTCAACTATCGCGGCAAGGGCGGGCCGGACGGCGGCCAGTACCGCTACGTTTCGGCGGTCGACGTTCTCAAGGAACGCGTGCCGATGGATGTGCTGGCGGATAACGTGGTCCTCGTCGGCACCACTTCCGCCGGCCTCAAGGATCTGCGGGCATCGCCGACCAACGTCGACTTCCCCGGCGTGGAAATGCATGCCAACGTCATTTCTTCCATCCTCGACGGCACCTTCAAGCAGGAACCGGATTTCAGCAACGCCGTCCAGCTTGGTGTGGTCGTGACCGTCGGCCTCGTGCTCGGTTTGCTCCTGCCGCTGCTGGCGCCACTTGCTTCCATCGCCATTTCACTCGGCGCTGCGGCGCTGGTGGTCGGCTCGAACCTGTACATGTTCAATGCGTACGACTGGGTGATACCGGTCGCGCCGGCATTGCTGCTGGTGGGCGCGCTGTTCCTGTTCAACCTTGCCTGGGGTTACCTCTTCGAATTCCGCAAGAGCCGCGCGATGGTCAATTTGTTCGGCGAATACGTCGCACCGGAACTCGTGGCCGAGATGGCGGAGAATCCGGAGAGCTACAACATGGAAGGCGAGACGCGCGAGCTGACCGTGCTGTTTTGCGACGTGCGCGGCTTCACCACGATTTCCGAAGGTTTGTCCGCGAACCAATTGCGCGAGTACATCAACCTCTACCTGACTGCGATGTCGGAAGACATACGCGGCAACCGCGGCACGCTGGACAAATACATCGGCGACGCCGTGATGGCATTCTGGGGTGCGCCGGTCGCCTTGCCCGACCACGCCAGCCGCGCAGTGGCGACTGCATTGAAAATGCTGGAGACAGCCAACAAGCTCAATGCCGACTTCCTCGCTCGCAACTGGCCCGAACTCAAGATCGGCATCGGCTTGAACACCGGCGACATGCGCGTCGGCGACATGGGATCGAAGATCCGCCGCGCTTATACCGTAATGGGCGATGCAGTGAATCTCGGCTCGCGTCTCGAGGGTATTACCAAGGAATACGGTGTCGGCTTGGTGGTCGGCGAGGCGACGAAACTGGCGGCGCAGGAATTCGCCTATCGCGAGCTCGACCGCGTACGTGTGAAGGGCAAGAACGAACCGGTGCCGATATTCGAGCCGGTCGGGCTCGACAAGGATATCGACAACAACACGCGTGCCGAACTCGATCTCTGGCACGATGCGCTGAGTCTGGTGCGCGCGCAACAATGGGATGAGGCGGAGCGTTTGCTGCGCAAGCTGCACGAGTCATATCCCGAGCGCAAGCTATACGGCCTGTACCTGGAGCGCATTGCCTACTACCGCGAAGAGCCGCCGGGCGAGGGCTGGGATGGCGTGACGACCTTCAAGACAAAATAACGCTCATACCTTCGGTCTTGCCTGCATTTCGCTGCGGCAATTTTCCAGGCTGCCGAACCAGAGCGCATACTGCCGCGTGAACTCGGCGCCGAGGAAGAAGATCTGCGCCGAGTAGTACACCCAGACCATCAGCGCAATCACCGACCCCGCCGCGCCATAGCTGCCCACCACATTGCTGTTGCCGAGATAGACGCCGATCAGGCGCTTGCCGAGGATGAAGAGCAGCGCCGTTCCTATCGATCCGATCACCACGTCGCGCCACGGCAGGTGCTGTTGCGGCAACAGCTTGTAGATCGCGCCGAACAGAGCGGCGATCACCGCGAAGGACACCAGCGAGGAAAGCGGTTGCAATATCCACGCTGCATCGGCCCAGAATCCGCCGAGATATTGCTCCAGCAGGCTGAGCGCCGCATTTACCGCCAACGACACCAGCAGCAGGAAAGCAAGCACGAGAATCACGCTGAACGACAGCAGCCGGGTACGGATGAATTGCATTACGCCCGGCTTGTGCGATTTCGGCACGCGCCAGATTTCGTCCAGGCTTTCCTTGAGTTCGCCGAATACGGTGGTGGCGCCGATGATCAGCAGGACGAGCGCAATCGCGGTGGCGATGATGCCGGTCTTGGGGTCGCGGGCATGGGCCAGCAGAAGCTGGATCGCCTGTGCGCCGTCCTGGCCGACGAGGCCGCGCAACTCATGGAAGATCGCGCCGCGTGCCGCATCTTCGCCGAAGACCACGCCGGCGATAGCTAGCACGATGATCAGCACCGGCGCCAGCGAAAACAGCGTGTAGTAGGCGAGGGCAGCGCCCTTGCTGGCGGCACGATCGTCGACCCACTGCTTGATCGAGTCGACCGCGATGCCGCGCAAACGCTGCGCGAGAGTCGGCTCGGTAGGGGCGGCACGGTTCATGGTCGGCAGGGAAGAGTGCAATGCCGATATTATCCCGGCGCGGTGCCGAGGCGTTCTGCGCTATGCCAACGGAAGGGCGATTCGCTGTCAGCGGCCGACGATGGAGTATGCCGCGTCGTTTTGCTGCAACCATTGGCGCGACAGTTCGCTATTCTGTTGGTTCGGATGGAAGTCCTTGCGGAGGTATTCGCGCCATGCCCGGTAGCTGCTGCTGATCATTCCGTGCTTGCCGAACAGGAAGCTTGTCCCGCTTTTCCACGTGCTCCATTTCCAGAGCGTGCCATCGTGCTTCAGGTTGTTGATGGTCTGACGCAAGGTGTCACCGAGGAAAATCATGGTGACACGTCGGAACCAGGTTATGCGCCATTCATGCGCTCCGCCAAGCGCCTGGTAAAGATCGAACGCCGTACTCTTGTGCTCCGACTCTTCCGCGCTATGCCACAGCCACATCGTTTTCAAACGGGGTTCCATATCGCCCAGCATGTCGTGATTGGCGAGCATCCATTCGGCAAAGATGGCAGTGAAATGCTCGTTGGCAGCCGTGATCGCAAGCGCATGTCGCGGGTCGGCGCCATCCAGCAACTTCAGACGTTGTTGCGCGCGGGGTGCCCAGTCGTTGACCATGCCTTGTTTCTCAAGGTGACCGTTGAACAGCGAATGGATGCGGCGGTGCGTCGCTTCCTGTCCGATGAAGCCCAGTACTTCGACGCGGAAATCTTCCAGCTTTTCCGCAGGCAGGGCCTTGTAGCCGTTGCGTACCGAATCGATGAAGAATTGTTCGCCGACCG
>DASVLM010000267.1:0-6359 GCA_036384875.1 Noviherbaspirillum sp. | reverse complement strand
CGGTCGCAACGGCCAAGCGATTTCGCTGGTCAACCACGCGGAAACGATGCACATCAAGCGCATCGAACGCTTCACCAAGCAATTGATCCCGGTCGATGTGATCGAAGGCATGGAACCGAAGAAGACCGCCTCGGCTCCGCGCAGCAATCGCAAGCCGGGGGGCTGGAAGCCGGGCGACGGCCGCAACAGCAATGCCAAGCCGGGCCAGCGCAGCTTCAGCAAGCCGGGCGCACCGCGCAAGGAAGGCGGCGGCGGTGGCTATCGCGGCAACCGTGAAGGCGGCTCCCGCTTCGGCGACAACGGCGGCTCGCGCCGCTCGTATGGCGATCGCTGATACGCGCGCATCACCAAAATGAAAAGGCCGCAGGATAAAACCTGCGGCCTTTTTTGCATTCAGCGCTTCACAACGCGCAGGTCCGGAAGCCGACGAACAGGTCGTTCCGTTCGGGCGCGCAGAAATTGCGGAATTTGGGCGACTTCATCCGCAGACGGGTAGCGAAGGACGCGCCGCGCAGCACCTGGTCATCGGCGAAATGCGGCTTCGAATAATCGTTCCACGCATCGGGCGAAAACCCCGGATATGGCTCGAAGGGCGAACAGGTCCACTCCCACAAATCACCCCAGCGCAAGGCGGCGTGGCCGGATAATGCGGCGTATTCCCATTCGGCTTCAGTCGGCAGGCGCCGTCCCGCCCATGCGCAATACGCTTGCGCTTCATAAAGGCTCAAGTGGCGTACGGGTTCGCCGAGCGGCAACGCCACCAGTCTGCCGAAGCGCCGGCACAGCCAGGTACGCCCCTCGCGTTCCCAGTCGCGCGGCATCGACAGGCTGCCCTGCATCAGCCACATCTTGCCGCCGTTGGTCCAGAATTGCGGATGCTGGTAACCGCCGTCTTCGATGAATTCAGCGTACTGCGCATTCGACACCAGCGTGGAATCCATGACAAACGCCGGCACGTAGCAGTCGTGCGCCCATTTCTCGTTGTCGAACACGAAGCTCCCGTCGTTCTCGCTGCCCAGGCGGATAGTCCCGCCGGGAAAACGGATTTCGCCCTGCGCCCAGGATGGCATCGCGTTCTTTGCAAGCCGTGGCGGCACCGGGATGCCCAGCGAGTGCAAGGCGGATGCCATCGCTTCTCCGCGCAGGTCTTCATGCGCCAACACGAGACGGAAGGCATAGAGCTCTTCAGGCACATTGCGCATGCGTGTGAGCTTGTCGATTACCCGGTCGAGCACTTCGCGACAATAGGTCTTGAGCGCCCCCGCACTCGGCAAATCCAGCGACCAGCGCGCGCGAGGAGACACCATATTGGGGTCGAACCAGTCGTCGCCCTTGGTAAGCAGCGAATGGCGCTCAGCGGAGGCAGGATCGGTGGACTGCGCATCGCGCAGCACGAACCATTCGGCGAACCATGCGATGTAACCGAGTTCCCACAATGGCGGATTGATGCCGTGCACCGGCCGCATCTCGCGCGACGTGCCCCAGCCTGCGACCGCAAAGCTGTCGAAAAGCTCCAGCGTATGCTGGCGCGAGTCCTGCAAGGCGCCGGCCAGTTCGTGTGAAGTAGCGGTCCGGAAAGAGAAATTCACCATGGAATGACCCGTAATCGTTTCCTCATTATCGGCGCCGCTTGAGCAAAAGCCAACGACTTCCGGGCATGCATCGCAGCGGCGAGACAGCACGCCGCGCTTGACAAGCCGCCTCCGCATCTTCTACATTGCAGAGATGTTCACCGCGCACGCATCCCTGCTTACCGCTTCCCTGGCCAGCTTCCCGCTGACCGGTGCGCTGCTGCCCCTGCTACATCTACTGCGCCCCGCGCGCAAATAATCCCCCCTTCCCTGTCGTCCCTTTGTGCCCGCATGCCGTTTCGGCGATGCGGATGATGAATCTGTTTCAGGCCATTCAACCATGCATTTCAAACGAACCACAGCAAGCTTGCTCGCCGGCGACATCGCCGCGACGGCTGCTGCGCGTTCGCTATCGCTACTACGACTACTCCGCGGTTGACGGACCTCGTGCCCCGTGGCAGTCCGTCAGCCCGCCGGCCACACCCTGATTTCATTCATACGCAAAGAGGATTGACCATGATGCTGAAGAACCCGGCGGCAAAATACCGCCCTTTTCCTGCCGTTCCCCTCACCACCCGAGCGTGGCCCGACAACACCATCACCAAGCCGCCGATCTGGATGAGCACCGACCTGCGCGACGGCAACCAGGCGCTGATCGAGCCGATGGATCCGCAACGCAAGCTGCGCTTCTTCGAGATGCTGGTGAAGATTGGAGTGAAGGAAATCGAAGTAGCGTTTCCCTCGGCCTCCCAGACAGACTTCGATTTCGTACGCAAGCTCATCGAAGAAGACCGCATTCCCGACGACGTCACCATCGAAGTGCTCACGCAATCGCGCGAAGACCTGATTCGCCGCACCATCGATTCGCTCAAGGGCGCAAAACGCGCAATCGTGCATCTCTACAATCCGATCGCACCTGCCTTCCGCCGCATCGTGTTCGGCATGTCCCGCGAAGAAGTGCGCGAGATTGCGCTCTCCGGCACGCGCCTGATCAAGCAGTTGACGCAGGAACATCCCGAGACGGAATGGATCTTCGAGTATTCGCCGGAAACCTTCAGCATGGCCGAGCTCGACTTCGCGAAGAACGTGTGCGATGCCGTGGCCGACATCTGGCAGCCGACACCGCAACGCAAGATGATCATCAACCTGCCCTCGACGGTCGAGTGCAGCACGCCGAATGTATATGCCGACCAGATCGAGTGGATGCATCGCAAGCTTGCACGGCGCGATTCCATCATCCTCTCAGTGCATCCGCACAATGACCGCGGCACGGCGGTGGCGGCAGCGGAACTGGCCGTGATGGCAGGCGCGGACCGCGTGGAAGGCTGCCTGTTCGGTAACGGCGAGCGCACCGGCAATGTCGATCTCGTTACACTTGCACTGAATCTCTACACGCAAGGCGTCGATCCGGGGCTCGACTTTTCCGACATCGACGCCGTCCGCAAGTGCGTGGAGGAATGCAATCAGTTGCCGGTGCATCCGCGCCATCCCTATGTCGGCGACCTCGTCTTCACCGCTTTCTCGGGTTCGCATCAGGATGCCATCAAGAAGGGTTTCGCCAGGCAGGGGCCGAACGCAATTTGGGAAGTGCCCTATCTCCCGATCGATCCGGCGGACCTTGGCCGCAGCTACGACGCGGTCATTCGCGTCAACAGCCAGTCCGGCAAGGGCGGCATGACTTACCTGCTTGAACAGGAATGCGGCTTGCGCCTGCCGCGCCGCATGCAGATCGAATTCAGCCGCGCGGTGCAGGTGCTTGCCGACGGCAGCGGCAAGGAAATTACTGCAGAGGCAATCCGTTCGGTGTTCGAGCAGGAATACTTGCACGTCCAGGAGCCATGGGCCTTGCATGGTACCCGAGTGGAGCGCGACACTTCCGGCACGGTGCAACTCGATGTCGAGATGATGCGTCACGGCGTTTCCCTTGCGTTGCAGGGAGCCGGTGCCTCCGTTCTCGACGCCTTCGTCGATGCGCTTGGCATGGACGTGAACATCATGGAGACGCACGAGCACGCCGTTGGCGATGCGCGCACCGCCTGCTATGTCGAATTGCGCGTCGAAAGCGGGCCGACGTTGTTCGGCGCCGGCATCGACGGCGATGCTGCCATCGCATCGATCAAGGCAGTTATCAGTGCGCTGAACCGACATGCCCGCCACGCTCGTCCAGCGGCAGACAGCGGTCGTGAAGCGAATCTGGCGGTGCAGTAAGAATCAGGCGGCGCATGTTCCATTGGCCCTAACTGCGCCGCCGACGAATCATTTCGCAAGCCGCACGCCGGTGAATTGCCAGCGTGCCGGCGAAGGGAAAAAGTTGCGATAGGTGATGCGCGAATGCCCCGCCGGCGTCGCGCACGACGATCCGCGCAGCACGTACTGGTTGCTCATGAACTTGCCGTTGTATTCGCCGAGCGCACCGGCAGCCGGCGCATAGCCGGGATAAGGCGCGTAACTGCTGGAGGTCCATTGCCAGGCGGCGCCGAAGAGTTGCTGCATGCCGGCGGCGCTTGATGCAGTCGGGTGCAAGCTGCGTTGCGCATCGTCTTGCCAGCCTGTTGCGGCCAGTTCCCACTCTGCCTCGGTCGGCAGCCGTGCTCCCGCCCAGCGTGCGAATGCATCTGCCTCGAACATCGAGAGATGAACTGCGGGCCGATCGCGATCCAGCCTGCGCATGCCGTACAGCGTGAATTCCTGCCAGCCGCTATCCGCGTCGCTCCAGTAAACAGGATGCGAAATGTCGTTCGACCTGACCCAGTCCCAACCTTCCGACAGCCAGAGCGCAGGATTGCGGTATCCGCCGTCCTCGATGAAATCGAGGTATTCACCATTGGTCACCAGCCGCGAGGCAAGCGTGAACGGCTCAATGAATTGACGATGCCGGGGCAGTTCGTTGTCGAAGCAAAAGCCTTTGCCGTCAAATCCGATGCGCACGACACCGCCGTCGAACGCCATCCACTGCAATGGCGCCGTCTCTGTTTCAGCTTCGTGCGTCACGTCCGCATATGCCGGTTTCAGCGGATTAAGCGACAGCAAGTGCTTCACATCGGTCAGCAGCAATTCCTGGTGTTGCTGCTCGTGATGCAGGCCGATTTCCGCCAGCATCGCCACGTCCTCGCCGGCCTGCTGCAGCAGCATGTCCATGCGTTCATCGACGTTGCGCCGGTAGGCGAGCACATCGCCCAGCGCGGGCCGCGTCAGCATGCCGCGCTGCGGACGCGGATGCTTGTCGCCGACACCGTTGTAATACGAGTTGAAGAGGACGCGGAAGGCAGGATCGAAAGGTTGGAAACGGCGCTCGTACCGCTCGAGGATGAAGGTCTCGAAAAACCAGGTGGTGTGCGCCAAGTGCCATTTGACCGGACTGGCGTCAGGCATCGATTGCACGCAACAGTCCTCGGCGCTCAGTGGCTCTGCCAACCGCAGCGAATATCGCCGTACATCCTGATATGCCTGAAGCAGGTCTTTCTTCATGTCGCCCTCCCCGTTACGCGGCGCGTGCATGGCACACCATGAACCAGTTGCGCGGATCGGTCCAGGTGCGCACCATCTCGAATCCTGCACGCTGAAGCAAGCCGGTGAACCGTTCGCGCGTATACTTGTAACTGTTCTCGGTATGGATGGTGTGGCCCTGCCGAATCACGCGCTCACCACCGCGCCAGCGCACGGTGACGTCATGTCGCGCTTCAAGGTGCATTTCGATGCGGCTCTCGCTGCTGTCGAAGCGCGCGCGATGCCGCCAGTCGCGCGGATCGAAGTTGGCGCCCAGCAGGCCGTTCAAATGCGACAGCAGGTTGAGGTTGAACGCAGCCGTCAGGCCGATCGCATCGTCGTAGGCGTTGATCAGCGTATCGATATCTTTCACGAGATCAACGCCGATCAGGACGCCGCCATCGCGGTCGCAGGCGTCACGCACGTTGCCGAGAAAGACAGCTGCTTCGTCCGGCGTGAAATTACCGATCGAGGAACCCGGATAGAAGAACAGTCGGCGCTCGCTTCGTACTGCATCAGGCAGATGCAATGACGCAGAGAAGTCCATCCCCACACCCGTCATCGCAATCTGCGGGAAGCGCGATTGCAGGCAACCGACTGCCTCGCGCAGGTAATCCACGGAAATGTCGACCGGCACGTATTGCACTGGCTGCAAGGTCGTGAACAGCCGCGCCGCTTTTTCACAATTGCCCGCCCCGAGATCAATGAGCGTCACTCCCTTGCCAACGGAACGGCCGATGGAAGCCAGGTTTTCCGCCATGATCTCGGCCTCGGTGCGTGTCGGGTAATACTCCGGCAACGCACAAATGGCAGAGAATAATCGGGAGCCGAGTTCGTCGTACAGGTACTTCGGGGAGATGAAGGGCCGGGGCGCGGATAGCCCGGCGCTGAGTTCGGCGCGGATCGCGTCTGCATCGGCATGATGGAGCTGGATGAATCCGCTGCGCAAGGTTGCTTGCTGGGTCATGAGGTAACTCGTCCGTTTTGGCTATCATAGGCAGGTACATCGGCCGGGCCTTGATGCGACACAAGCCGGCACCGTAACCGCTTTGTCTGTTTTCCAACGTTTTCCTTACATCAATAATTTCATGCTGGAACTGCGCGACCTCTGCAAGCGCTACCCGAACGGCAAACAGGTGCTCAAAGGCATCAACTGGCGCATTGCCGACGGCGAATATGTAGCAATCATGGGCGAATCCGGCGTCGGCAAATCGACCCTGCTGAACCTGATCGCCGGGCTCGACCAACTCGACAGCGGCGACATCCTGATCGACGGCATTTCCATGGCCAGCCTCGACGACA
>DASVLM010000266.1:0-10526 GCA_036384875.1 Noviherbaspirillum sp. | reverse complement strand
CCCGCGAGATCAGATGCGGACATGCGCAGGTAGAGCGCGCGGTAGGTCGCCTCCATCGCCTGGTTGTATGGCGACGCGGTTGGCGTCTGATCGGGCACGGTCCATCCGGTTGTCTGCCCGACGACGTAAGTCGTGTCCGGCAGCGCGAACACGTCCTGAATGGCGGTGACGCTGATGTAGCCCTGCGTCAGCGTGCCATAGTCCACTTCGCCGATGCGGAAGACCATGCTGCTGATCTGCTCGTCGGGGAAGTTGAGAACGAACAAGCCGCCAGGCAGGAACGCATAGGCGGATCGATCGAGCTTCAGCTTGACGCGCTTCAGCGGCACAGACACGGCGCGAAGATCGCGCTGCGCGACGCGCGCCGCGAGATCGCTGGATGCGATGCCGGGATAATCCTTCGCCGTGCTCACCACCACGCCTTGCGACTGGATCGCACCAAGCGCCTGCACGGTGGTAACGCGAGCCAATTTTAGCGTCGGGTCGAACCAGTTGGCGACGACTTCATTCGTCGAGCCGGTAATCGATCCCGCCTCAAGGCTCGTCAGCTCGATGATGTCGTCGCGCGTAATGACGGGCAGCGTGCCAACGTTGTAGCCGCCGCGGATGAGGTTGAACTGGAACAGGCCGGTCGTTTTCGACTGCACCAGCACGGCGCCCACGTAGTCCATGATGAGCTGCAGGAAGCTCTCGATGGTGTCGGTGCGCAGCCACAGCAGGCACAGCCCGAAGCCTTCGGTGTAGAGCTGGTCGGCGGCTGCCTGGAATGCCACCGTGTCGATGATGCCGGGCGGGTAGCCCATGCCCCAGTCGCGATTCGTCAGCACTTCGTAGACGATGTGCGCCGGGTTCATCCCCTTGGCGCCGTTGGAGAGGGTGATCTGCGCCTTCGCCGTGTACCACGGATTGTTGTTGTCCCAGCCGGCGGTCGCGCGCTGCACACGGAACGCCCACGGCTTCGGATATGGGTTGTTCGCAGCGATCTGGCCGCCGTTGAATACGAGGGTCAGCAGGCCGCGGTAGGCATTCTGCAGACCGCCGATGACGCTCTGCAGGTACGCATTCACGCCCTGCGTCGGCTCGCCCATCATCACGTCGAGCTTGCCTTGCACGCCACCTTCACGGGTGTCGCCGCCGTAGGCGTTGGGCGCATTGATCGTGATGGAGCCGGATGCGTTCTGACTTCCCGACCAGATCGTGGTGTCGCCGCCGCGGATTTCGATGAGCG
Source organism: Noviherbaspirillum sp. (assembly GCA_036384875.1). Lineage (GTDB taxonomy): Bacteria > Pseudomonadota > Gammaproteobacteria > Burkholderiales > Burkholderiaceae_D > Noviherbaspirillum. The sequence goes on along the minus strand of DASVLM010000266.1, from coordinate 9,298 downwards.
CGTCCACCGGGCCGTGACAGACGCCGGCATGCAAGCCCATGTAGTAGCGGTATCCGGTGGTCTGCTTACCCTTGCCGCCCATCTTCGGCCTCCTTCCTCGCTACGGCCGCAACGCGGAGCGCCATCGCGTCGCCGGTGGCCTCCATCTGCTCGACAGGCATGCCGTTCTTCACGAAATCGTTCACGTCGAATCCGTGCAGCTGCAGCCAGGCGCGCATGCCGCGCGTGCAGTACATCGCGGCGCGTACATGCCTCACCCTGACGGTGATCTCGCTCACTTCTTGCCTCCTTGTTTGATCGGCGTGGTCCGCAGCGCGCCGTACCACAGCACCATCCAGTTATCGACCCACACCTCGCCGAACACGACAGCAATGGGTGTGCCTTGATCGATCGTGGGGATGTTGATGTCGTTCAACGTCGCAGCTGGCGGCTTCGGCGGATGCGGCCGCGTCACCAGCTGGATGATGATCGACACGACCATGATGACAAGCTGTACCCACATGTTCGTGCCTCAGAAAGTCGGGTTGGCGATGGAGCCGTCCATCGGGTTGTGTTCCGGGATGTTCGGCTGACCCCCATAGTTGAGGATGTTGCCGAACGCATTGCAGTTCGTGGTGGTGCGGTTGCAGCCAGGATAGAGCGAAACGGACAGGCCCGGAACCAGCTGCGGCGATGTGTAGGCAAGCGTCAGCGTCGTGCCGCTCACCGCGTCGATGGTGCGGCGCTCAAGGTAGCCGCTGCCGCTGTCCCACTCGATATAGCCGCCAACGAAGCTGAGGCCGGCCGGGGGATTGAAGCCGGCGCCGGTAATCGTGAATCCGCTCACGGCCTGGATCGGCGCCGTGACCTTGAACAGCGCCGGGTTGAGCGTGCAGGCAACGCCATAGAGCACATGCGGGCAGTTCAAGCCCCAGCGCCTGCGCAGGCCCATCGTCTGCACGCTCGTATAGACCGGCTCGCATGCGAACTCGACGGTGCTGGCGGACCAAGTAACGCCAGTGACGCGGCCGATCCAATCGACGATTCCTTGCGCATCCGGGTCGGTGTAGTGCATCGCCGTCACCGTCAGAAGCACGTCGCCAGCTGGCGGATACTGCGCGAACAGAGCCGCCAGGCCGATGTCACGCGGCGCGGTGACGCGCATGATCTGCTGCCGGATGTCGCTCGACTGCACCGGAGCCGTGCGCGAGATCGGTGCAGCGTCATAGCTGTTCGTCTGGTAGACGATCGGACGGTCGGCTGTGGTGTATCGCCAGTGCGCGGTGCCGATAGAGAAGTCGAACAGCAGGATCGGCTCGCCGCTCGCGGCCGAGGTTTCGTAGGCGTTAAACGTCATGGTTCGATGCCCTCCAAGGCGTAGCGGCGGTGGCAAGGCCCGTGTCGCCGTTCTCGTGCGTGATGTCGATGTTGTCGCTGTTCAGCCGGCACAGCGACATGAAGCTGATCCGGCGCACCTGCGATAGCGCCACCTGCTGGCCCAGCGACGAGTCGATGGACAGGCGCTCGGTGTTCGCATCGACGCCGGTCGATCCGGTGACGCGGCGATAGAACACCGTGCCGTTCAGCAGCTCGATGCGGATGTCCCTCCGGTTCAGCTGGCCGACGAGGAACAGGGTGTAGCCGGTCATCTGCACGTCGATGGTCGTCGCAGACGACGAGATCAGCGCGGCGAGTTGCAGGTCGGACTGATACGTCGGCACCCAAATTTCACCTTGCCGGCCCTTCAGCAGATACATCAGGCTGCGGAAGAAGGCGCGCTGCGTGCGGCCCTGCATGAACCACGCGTGCGTCCACGTCGGGAATCCGATGTCGGCCGTGTCATCCATCTCGACGACGCCGGTGTCGTTGTCGATCAGGTTCGACTCGCGCTCATAGCTTGCGTCGGCGCTGGCGCTATCGTCCGGCGAGTTTTCGAGCACAGGATAGCCACGGTATTGCGGCAGGCCAGATGCAGGCGTCCAGTCGCACGGCTCGACCGTCACGAAAGAAGGCTGCACCGTTGCGAACTGACTGTTGCTGCGCGTGATCTTCGGATACGACACAAGGCGCGCAGTGCGCACCGGGTACAGGCGCGACCCGACCGGCCATGAGCCAGCGACCGCATTCGTCAGCGCGAGCGCGGTGTTGGTTACGGACGTGATCTGCAGCACCTCGTAATGCGCTGCGTCAGTGATGAGGATCGCCAGGCCACCGGCGCGGAAGTCTCGGTTGACCGTATCGCACGCCACCGTTAGCGCGCCAGGCAACAAGGCGCTCGTCAGCCGCTGGCCGTCGCTGAAAATCGGCAGCGCCCACACCATCGACGACCACGCGAATAGCGCAGCCTCGATGAATCGGCGCTCTTGCTGGCCCATCGGCGCGGTGAACTGGAATTGCCGGCGCGGAGCGATGCGCAGCGCGCGCCGCTGCTCTGCGCCAGACCACGCGATCATCACGTCGGTCTTGAACTGTAGCGTCTCGCGCACGCCTTGCGACCAATCAGGCGTCAGCGCCCACGCAGTAACGCGGCTGCCGGTGATCGCGAGCGTGACAGATTCGCTATCGGCAAACGTCCATGTATATGTTGCCGCAATGGTCGGCGGCCCTTGCACACCAACTGCGAATACCCACTGCAATTCCTGGTTGCGCGCGAACGTGATCGGCAGCGCGCCAGGCCCGGTGACGATGATCCCAGCGCCACCGGTGATCGTCAGCGTGTTAAGCGTCTGCGTCTGCTCAAGGTAGGCATTCCAGACGCTCACGGTCTTCGTGACGCTGGATACGACATTGCCCAGCGCGAGCAAGCCCTGCGAGATGTGGATGCGGTTGTACCAATCGGACAGAGCGAAGTTGCCGGCGACATTGCCGCTGAGCGAGAAGTGCGAAACCGCAGTCGGCAGGTTCGCCGTGCGCGTGGCAACAATCCCGCTAGAAGACAAGTAATAGCCCGAGTACGGCCACAACGTAACCGTGCGATTGTCGAACGCACCACCAGCGAATCCACTGCTCGCGGCATAGATAGGGCTGTTCGCAACGTTGCCGGTGAAGGCGGACATTTAAGCGTTTTTCCTCATAGCGACTGCATAAGGACCGCTGCTCGCGGGAAGGTTGACGTTGTTGTATGGCACGGCATTCGAGATATATGGAAAGACTTTCCACGTATCCGAGCCGATGGTGATCTCGTCCTTCGGGTTGTTGTTTGTGATGTTGAACAGACGCATATCAGGCGCATCGCCGACGTATGCCCAAAGGCTGCCTACCGCACGCTCGACGAAACACTCAATTGGAAGCAACGCGGCAAGGCCGTTGAAAGTGTTAGGGCTTCGCAGCATCGCGTAATAATGTAGGCCACTGACCTGCAGCGGTAGTGTCGCGCGCGCGGGCGAAGTTCCGTTTGGCCTTAACCAACGGAACGTGCTATCGACAGTGACGCCGATCCACCCGGCAGGAAATTGATTCGACCACGGGAAATATCCTGCATTTCCGCCGTCTGGATAACCAGCGTACGTTCCGGTGTAAGTCCAGTTCGTCACCTGCAAATAAATGCACGGAGACGCGCCACCTACCGCATTTAAGGCGCCGGTGTGAATGTGCGCAAAGAGGCCAGCAGACCGCTCGATGACGACGTGCAGATAGGCGGCGGCGCCGGTGGTACTGAAAAAGTGATAGCCGGCGTAAGGACCGACGCCGCTATTGCACACATTAAGGCTGTTGGGCGACACGCCTGGTTGCGCGTTATACGACGCAGAGCCGTTGTATCCAGTTGCGCCGAACACAGTGATCTGCGTGTCGCCTGTATCTGCGACGAAGTTCAGATAGCACGAACCCTTATTGACGGCCAGCCACCAGCCGACGCCGGTGTATGTGTTGTTGAAATTGACGGTCCATCCTGCGCTCGTGGCGAAGGTGGCAAGCGCTTGCAAAGTTGCCTTCGGGCCGGATGCGGTGCCGGTGGAATACATTTCGCGGTCTCCTCAAGCCATCTTCACGGCGCAATAGTTGTCGGCAGCGGTGCGGAAAACGTTCTGAACGACCATCCAGTTATTGGTCCCATCGTTGATCGTGCTTTCGCTGCTGTTGGCATTGCCTGTTACGAACCCGACACCATCAAGCTCGCCGAGCAGGTTGATGGATGGAGTGGTCTGCTCAAGCCTTGCGTTGAACACCGTATAGGTGCCGTCGAGATTGGCTGACATCCAGTTCGGTCGGTTGTTGCTGTAGTAGTTCCACGGCCATACGTTGTTGTTCGGTGGCTGCGCCATAGACCCGCCAGTGTTGTAGTTCTGGAACAACTGCCAAGCATTCGCCGGATCGCAAACGTGCAACCCATTCGGATCGAAAAAGGCGAGATGCGAGAAGCTAGTGTCACTGAAACGCAGGTTGCTGTTCGAGTAGCCGGTGCCGCCAACGCACACCGGATACGGGTACTGACCCGGCGTTCCATACGGCAGAAACTTGCCCATGTACGCCATCTCGTACACCGTCGAAACCTTCGCGATGACGATCACGCGCTGCCCGTTGGCGATGAACCAATACGGGATAGGCTGGTTCCACAAATAGATGTACGCATTCGGCGAGATGCCTGGCTGCGCGGTCCACGCGTTCGCGGAATTGAATCCTTGCGCAGCGGTGATGTTCCAATTGTAGTAATCGCCTGTCGTGTAATGGAACGCGCGAATGTTGATGTAGATCGCCTCTGTGCCAGACAGCCCAGGCGCCTTCAGATACGTCTCGAAATCGACGGTATTGTTGCCGCTGCTGTACGGCGTCGAATTCGTCTTCAGCTCGGTCCAGTTCTGGCCTGCAGCCGTCAGCGTCGCATCGGTCGTCAGGAAGGTGCGCAGCTGATTCAACAGGTCGAGATAGCTGGTGGCGGTGCCGGTTTGCGTGCTCATCCGAGTGAACTCCTGATCTTTACGGGTTGCCGCGCGATAGATGCGGCGATGGCGTTGTCAACGGCCTGCTGGACGATGTGCGCCGGCACTTCGGACGCATCGACGTGGTAGTGATTCACGGTCATGCCGCCGCCAGCGACGACGCCGCCTTCCGCATAGCGTCGCACACCTGGCGCCGATCCGCGTGCATAGCCAGGCGTACCGTTGATCGCATGCAGTAGCGCGAGCACGCCAGGCTTCGAGACGGAACCGGCATTGACGACGAACTCGCCATCCGAAAGCATGGCCGGAATGGAATCGCTCGTGCCGGTGCCGGCGCCGCGCACATGGCCGCCATCAGCATATCCGCCAGACGACGCGGCTGATCCAGCAGCGCTGCCAATCGCGGACACAATGCCCGAACCTGCGCTTGAGGCTGCACCAGCGCCAACCGCGGCCGTGTTGGCAGTAACGGCAGCAGTGAGGGCCGTCATCGCCGTCGATAGAACCGATTGTGCGGCGGTGTTTGCCGATACCGCCGTCGTATTGGCGGTCGTCGTTGCGCTGGCTGCAGCGTTGCCGGCGCCACCGCCACCGCCACCGCCGAACAAGCCGCCGATGAAGCCACCGATGCGGCCGAGGATGCCCTGCGTGGCCGCGCCCTTGGCATTGGCGGCCGCTGCGCCGCTGCCGCTGCTTTCGCCGGCCAGCCACTTCACGAACTGCTTAGCGAGGAATTCAGCTTCCAGCTTGGCAAGCGACGATGCGATGCTGAACACCATTTTGTCGAATGCCTGCGCTAGCGTCATCGTGCCGCTGGTCGCGTCAGTCAGGAAAGTCGCGAGGCCATTCTGCAGCGCATCTTGAGCGGTTTGCTTCAGCGCTGCCATCTGCTGCCCGGCTTCGTTGGTTGCAACACCGATCTCGCGCACCTTCTGCGCAAACTGGTCAGCCTGCGATTGCAGCGTTGCGTCGCCGGTTGCTTTCGCGAGCCCCTCCATTTCGGTCGCCATCTGCTGCAGCACGGGCAGGCGTTGCTTTTCCAGCTCGATGATTTGCTGCTCAGCCTGGATCGGGAACAGCGTGCCGTCCTTGACCTTGGACTGGATCGCGGCGATTTGCGTATTCAGAGCCTGCAGCGTGGCATCGGCGTCTGTTTTTACGTCGTCGTAATTGATCTTCGCCAGGCCCTTATCGGCCGTGGCCTTTAGGGCGGCCTCACGTTCAGCCTGTGCGATACCGCCACGCTGCAGCTGCACGTCAAGCGCGCGTAGCTCATCAGCCAGCTCTAGCTTGGCCGCGGCGGCCTTATCGCCTTGCAGCTTGTAAAGCGCCTCCTCGGCCTTCAGCGAGTCACTGTAGAACTTTTCCTGCGCCTGGCGTTCCTCGGCTGCCAGGCTGGCGAGTGCCGCCTGCTGCTCAAGCTTCTTGGCGGCAATATCGCCGTCGATGGCGGCCAGCTGCGCGCGCTTCTGTAGTGCGCTTGCACCGTTGTCGTTCGGCGTAGTAGGTAGTGCCGCGATGGCTGCGCGTTGCGCCTTCAGCGAATCAAGTTCGCGGTCGTAACGGCCGCGCGTGATCGTCTCACGATCGGCGTAATACTGCTGCAGCGAAAGCTTCCCGGCCTCGTAGTCGCGCTTCTCCTCATCCTCCTTCAGCTTTGCGCTTGCCTCGTAGATTTTCAGCTCGGCCGCAAGCTGCGCCTTGATGAGCTGCAGGCGCGCATTTGCCGCTGCCTGGTCGCCCACGCCGAACACCGGCTTCGCATTGCCGCGGCCGGCAGCAATCGCCTTCGCTGATTCAGGCGTCGCCTCGCGTGCATCCTCGATTGCCTTGAGCTGTCGGCCGAACTCGTCGCGCATGGCGTTGATGCCGGACGTGTAGTCTTCGCTGCGCTTGCCATTCTTGAGGTCAGGCACAAGCGAGCCGAAGGGAATGCTGTTCTTCAGGACGTTCGCGGCACCAACGCCCAAGTCCTTGAGCGCGTCCTTCGCGTGGTTGATTGCGAACTCGATGCGCGCGGCCACGTAGCCAATCGTCGCGCCGGCAAACTGGAAGGCAGCAACGATCTGCTTGATGGCCCAGCCCACCCACTCGCCGAGCTTCCTCATGCCGTTTACGCCGCCACCATCGATGCTCTTGACAACGCCATCCATCGCTTGCGTTGCGGCAGGTAGCAGGCCGAGCAAGAACTGCTGACCAAGGCCCTGCACCTCATCGCCGAGGTCAGCCATTGCTACATGCGCATCCTTCATCTGCTGCACAATGTCGTCGTTCATCAGCAGACCGAGCGTTTTCAAATGGTCCTGCATCTTCTGCAGGCCGCCATCAGCGACTTCGCTTAGCACCGGCTGGATATCGGCGAAGCCGCGGCCGAAAATCTGCACGCCGATGGCCGCCTGGTCGCTGGCGTTCTTCATCGCACCAAGCTTCTCTGCAACGACTTGCAGCTGCTCCTCTGGCTTCAGTTGCACGAAGCCTTTCATGCTGATGCCAAGCGCGTTAAAGCCAGCAGCGCCGCCGCGGGAACCCTGCGATGCAAGGCCGACGTTCTGCGAGAACTTTTCCAGCCCCTTGTTCAGCGAATCTGCGTTTACCGACGCAGCCTCGGCCATCTTTTCGAGCGCCTGGATCGAGCCAACGGCAAAACCAGTCTCGCGCGACAGGTTGCCCATCTGAATCGCGCTGGTGTAAAGCTCGTGGAACAAATCCTTGAAGCCATCGAGGATTTTCTCGATGGCGAGGTAGCTCAGGAAGTATTCCGTTACCTTGTCGAACTTTTCACCAAGCTGCTCGAACGCGCTGCCGGCTTCGTGGGCAGTCTTTTCCGATTCCTCGCGGATGCGCTTCATCGCATCGACGACTTCCTGCACGCCTTCGGCGCTTAGTTTTACGCGAACGTCATCAGCCATCAGTCAACCCTCAAAATCCTCGGCGGCTTCGGCGGCTTCGACTCGCCCTTGATGTACGGTGCTTGCGGCGCCCAGGCGAGCAACGAAACGTAGTAGTCCCAGCGCGCGCGCTCGCGCAGCATGTGCACATACCGCAGCAAGCCTTCGCGGATGGGCCAGCGCAGCACAACTTCCGCGCGGTCGATGTCGTATTCAGCCAGCTCGCGGATCAGGTAGCCCCAGTCTCCGAACTGGACGCATCCGCGGTCGCGTGGCGCTCGCCCTCCTTCGTCGTCGCCCCAGATTTCCGGGAAGTCGGCAAAGACGCGAGCGCGGTTGCTAAAAAATAGAACAGCGCCGATGCAATCTGCGTGCGCAGCACCTTCTTCGCTTCGGCATCGGTGACGTTGCCGAAGAACTCGGCCGACTGCATCGCCAGCTCAGGCGTCCATGCGCGCGGATCAACATCTGCAGGTATGAGCAGGCCGCCAAGCAACTGCAGCGCCAGGCCGGACTCGTATGCAGATATCGCCACGCGCTCGATGAGCTGGTCCTGCGTCTCTCCCTCGCGCATTGCCAGCACATCGCCAGCCAGCCCGGCCTCGCGAATCTTCTTGGTGATCCAAATGTCGTGCGCGAACGTGCCGTTCGCCAGCGGCACGAAGCGCTTGCCCTCGATTGTGAGTTCCACTGTGTTGCTCCGTTAAAAGAAGAGGCCGGGCACTTGCGCACCACGGCCTCGAAGCGCTGCCCATGCAGCGCGCCCACCCACTAACTTAGGCCGTCTGGATCAGACGATAGAGCGGTTCGGTCGGGTGATTGATCGCATCAGCGATGCACATGCCCTCGATAGTCCAGTTGCCGAAGTCGTCAGCGATGAAGCCGAGGTCGCCAGACGGCGTGAACTGCACATGCCAGAATTCGCCCTCGTAGGTCGGACCCTTGTTCGGGTTGCCGACGAAGCGCACGTACATATCGACGCCCGAAAGGTTGCCGCCCTGCACCGTGTTGAAGGTGTAGCTGGCATACGTGTAACCGGCAGTCAACGTGCCGCCAGCCGACGTAATGGCGCCACCGGGGATGATGTAGACGCGGCCGCGCGCAGCATCCAGCAGATAGTCGGTGCCGAGAACCGCCGTGGTCGCGCCCTGCTGCAGCGTCAACGAGCTGACCTGGCGATACGCCAGCGAATACCACGCGCCAGGGATCGGGGCAGTCGTAACGGTTTCGCCAGGCGTGCCGCTGACGGTCGCGCCAGTGACGTTGATGCTGCCCTGCGAACCCATCAAAGCATTCGCCAGGTTGAACAGCGAATATTCGTCGCCGGTGATCTTGATGGTGTGCGACTGCTGGACGATCGCGCGCGAGTACAGCGAACGCGCCGGGTCCATCGACTCATACTTTTCCTTCACGGTCGCCTTCGGCGAGATGGTGAAGGCGGTGCAGTTGCCGAGATCGAACTCGCCGCTGCGAACGTACAGGCCGTTCACCAGCGAAAGACGATCACCGTAGAGCTTGCCGCTGCCGAGCAGTACGTTGGCGCTGTTCGGCGAG
>DASVLM010000265.1:0-4008 GCA_036384875.1 Noviherbaspirillum sp. | reverse complement strand
GGTATGGGCAAGCTTGGTTGGCTGGCCGCATTTGTCTACTGTGCAGGCGCCGCGTTGCGTCTTGCACGCTTCAATACCAATATTGGCGTCGTCGACAAGCGCTATTTCCAGGGTTTGCCAAGCCCGGCCGCAGCTGCGCTTGTTACCGGCTTTGTATGGTTGATGGACGACATGCGCTTTACAGGCCCCGATCTAAGCTGGTTTGCATGGACCATCACGCTTTATGCCGGCCTCACCATGGTGACGAACGTTCCTTTCTACAGTTTCAAGGAAATCAACTTCAAGAAACCCGTACCCTTCATCGCGATATTTCTGATCGTGCTGGTGTTCGTGCTGATTTCCAGCGATCCGCCAAAGGTATTGTCTGGAATGTTCGTGCTATATGGACTTTCCGGATATGTCGTTTACTTCTGGCGTTTGTCCAAAGGAAAGCCTGTCAGCATCGTCCAGACTACGGAAATCGATCATCCCGAGGCTAGGGAATAGGGAATCCGGCCGTGACGGTGCGCGGAATACAGGGAAATCTTCTGTTTTATCATATCGTTGCACTTTTCCACGATTCCGCTTATAGTCTTTTTCATGTCCTGCAAAAGCCACATTTCCGCAATTGCTACTCACAGCAGCCCTCTGCAAGGGCTGCTGCTGCCGCTGCTTCTACTAGTGCGTTAACGCGCGCTAAATCCCATACCCCCACAATTCGTGCAGTACACGGCTCATGCCCAACCCGGCAAGGGCAGGCGAAAAACCATTCAGCAACGATTCGATCACGGCAATTTTCTTCCAAAGGAGTGCAGCATGGCCGACAAGCTCATCATATTTGACACCACCTTGCGAGATGGCGAACAATCTCCTGGCGCATCGATGACCAAGGATGAAAAGATTCGCATCGCGAAACAGCTGGAGCGGCTGAAAGTGGATGTGATCGAAGCAGGTTTTGCTGCCGCGTCGCCGGGCGATTTTGAAGCGATCAAGGCGATCGCCAGCTTGATCAAAGACTCCACAGTGTGTTCATTGTCGCGCGCCAATGACCGTGACATCTCTCGCGCAGCAGAAGCGCTTGCCCCGGCGCAGCGCAAGCGCATTCATACTTTCATCGCGACATCTCCATTGCACATGGAGAAGAAGCTGCGCATGTCGTCAGACCAGGTATTCGAACAGGCAAAGCTGGCGGTGCGTTTTGCACGCCAGTTCACGGATGACGTTGAATTCAGCCCTGAAGACGGCAGCCGTTCCGACATGGATTTCCTCTGCCGTGTGATTGAGGCGGTGATCAATGAAGGCGCGCGCACCATCAACTTTGCCGATACCGTTGGCTACGGCGTTCCCGAGCTTTACGGCAACATGATCAAGACGCTGCGCGAGCGTATCCCGAATTCTGACAAGGCGATCTGGTCGGTACACTGCCACAACGATCTGGGCATGGCGGTAGCTAACTCGCTCGCCGGTGTGGTCATTGGTGGTGCGCGCCAGGTGGAATGCACCATCAACGGTCTGGGCGAACGTGCCGGAAATACTGCGCTCGAAGAAATCGTGATGGCGGTAAAGACACGCAAGGACTATTTCAAGCTTGACGTCGGTATCGACACTACGCAAATTGTTCCGGCCTCCAAGCTGGTTTCCCAAGTAACCGGCTTTGCCGTGCAACCGAACAAGGCTGTCGTGGGTGCCAATGCTTTCGCCCATGCATCAGGCATTCATCAGGACGGCGTGCTCAAGGCGCGTGACACCTATGAAATCATGCGTGCTGAAGATGTGGGCTGGACGGCTAACAAGATCGTGCTCGGCAAGCTCTCTGGCCGCAACGCGTTCAAGCAGCGTCTCGAAGAGCTCGGCATCGAACTCGATTCGGAAACCGAAGTGAACGCGGCATTCGCGCGCTTCAAGGAGCTTGCGGATCGCAAGTCCGAAATCTTTGACGAAGATATTATTGCCTTGGTTTCCGATGAGCAGCATTCACACGAAAACGAGCATTATCGTTTCGTCTCTCTCTCGCAGCAGTCGGAAACAGGCGAACACCCGCGCGCGAAAGTTGTCTTTTCGATGGGAGGTCAGGAGATGAGTTGTGAAGCCGCGGGCAACGGCCCTGTGGATGCCACGGTCAACGCGATCGAGTCGAAGGCAGAGAGTGGGGCAGAATTGCTCCTGTTCTCGGTCAATGCGATCACAACTGGCACCCAGTCCCAGGGTGAAGTAACGATGCGCCTGTCAAAGTCGGGGCGTATTGTGAACGGTGTCGGTGCCGATCCGGATATTGTGGTGGCTTCGGCAAAAGCTTACTTGTCTGCGTTGAACAAGCTCTATTCCAAGGCGGAGAAACTCAACCCGCAGCTTTAAGGAATGAGCGAAACAGGCGCCGACTCAAATCCGGGGAGCGCCTGTTTTGCTGCTTACCGACGCGACATGCCAAACGGGAATCGCAAATCCGGGTCGAAGCGTGGATCCGGGCCGTTGAGCATCTTCTGCACCACGCCGTTGCGGTCGAAGTGAACGTGCATGAGAGAGTTCCATACGTCATGTTCCTTGTATGGATATGACCACACTTCAAGATCCGTCAGGCTCAGATATGATGTCTCCGACGGCGCGCCGATGATCCGCAGGACATCGTCCTTGGTTGCAACTCCAACCTTGATCGTCGCAAATTTTTCCGTGGTTAATACTTGCTCAAAGGAAATTAATTTTCCATCAGGTCCGATGCGAGCCATGAAGGTTTTCTGACCCCAGGGACCAGTTGCATATTCAAGGAGATGGTCTTTTCCATCCTGATAGCGATGTGTCGGCTGCCCCCGCTTGGCAATCACGGTAGATTCCGGCTCGCCAATCGATATTGGCTCTGGAAACATGCTCGCGCAGGCCGCCAGAGTCATTGCGAGTGCGGCTGAGAGAAGACGGGCTGAGATTTTCATGATGATTTCTCCAAATCCTTAAAAATGCGCCTAAGTGTTTGAATCCTCGGGGCATTTCCTGTATACTGCGCCGCTTGGCTATATGGGCCAAGAATTTGTTAATTCACGGTGTTCTGGGGTTTTGACTCCGCGCACCGCATGTGAAAGGTAATCATGTCTGTCGAAAACATCAACAAGGCCGCAATCATCGCGGAAAACGCACGCGGCACGAACGATACCGGCTCTCCGGAAGTTCAGGTCGCCCTGCTGACCGCACGTATCAATGAGCTGAACAATCACTTCAAGGCCCACGCCAAGGATCACCACTCCCGTCGCGGCCTGATCATGATGGTTAACCGTCGCAAGCGCCTGCTGTCCTATTTGAAGGACAAGGATGTAAACCGTTACCGCGCTCTGATCGAAAAGCTCGGCCTGCGCAAGTAACTCGTTGCGAAACAAACCCGGTTTATAGAAAAATGCCTGCGTCAGTTACTGATGCAGGCATTTTGCCATTTTGAGGGTTGTTGCAATTGCAGTGAAGGTGGTGGTCATTCGTGACCGTCATCCGTGGTGAGGTGAACGACAGCGCCTGAAAATCTGTCGGCAAAAATAGAAAGGAAACACCGTGTTCAATAAAGTTACCAAGACCTTCCAGTACGGACAGCACACCGTCACGCTGGAGACTGGCGAGATTGCACGCCAGGCGTCCGGTGCCGTGGTCGTCTCAATCGAAGATACCGTCGTGCTGGCAACCGTGGTTGCGAAGAAGGATGTCAAGGCAGGCCAGGATTTCTTCCCGCTGACTGTCGACTACGTTGAAAAGAGCTATGCTGCGGGCCGTATCCCCGGCGGTTTCTTCAAGCGCGAAGGTCGTCCTTCCGAGAAGGAAACCCTGACCTCCCGCCTGATCGACCGTCCGATCCGTCCGCTGTTCCCGGAAGGCTACCTGAACGAGGTGCAGGTGATCATCCATGTGCTGTCGGTCAATCCTGAAATCGACCCGGATATCGCCTCAATGATTGGTGCGTCTGCTGCCATCTGCGTCGCGGGCATTCCGTTCAGCGGCCCGCTGGGTGCTGCCCGTGTAGGTTACGTCGATGGCCAGTACGTGCTGAACCCGACCGTG
>DASVLM010000264.1:0-3823 GCA_036384875.1 Noviherbaspirillum sp. | reverse complement strand
GTCACCGGCATCCTGAAAGTCCGTTACGACAACGACCGCCCGCGGTTCGACCGCACCGAATTGCCGGCGGAGTATCGCGACGGCGTCGTGGTGGCTGAAGGAGCACAATAGTGGGCGTGATGGATGCGCTCGGCTCACGGCGTACGGCGAAGCAGGTTGAAGGGCAGGCCGGCGAGGATGCGGCGCTCGACCACCTGCGCAAAAGCGGCCTCAAGTTGGTCGAGCGCAATTTCCGCTGCAAGGCTGGCGAGATCGACTTGATCATGCAGGAAGGCAGCACGCTGGTATTCGTCGAGGTGCGCAAACGCAGCAATCCGCGTTTCGGCGGCGCCGCCGCCAGCGTCACCTGGCAGAAGCAGCGCCGCCTGATTCGTGCCGCCCAGTTCTACTTGTTGCGCTTCCGCGATCCGCCGCCTTGCCGTTTCGACGTGGTAGCGCTCGAGGCAGGCCAGACCAACTGGCTGCGCAACGCCATCGAAGCAGGCTGAGTCCGCAAGCAAAGTTACAATCCGGAACATTTCCCCCGCTCCGCGCCGGTGCCCTATTTGCCGCGTGGACTATAATCGCCCACATCATGACAAACCAACGCATCCAGGCGCATTTTCAGGAAAGCGCCGAACTCAAACAGAAGGCGGCCGCCGTGCTGGCCGGCCCGATTTCGCAAGCTGTGGAACTTATGTTCATGGCTTTGTCTAATGGCAACAAGATACTTGCTTGCGGGAATGGCGGTTCGGCTGGCGATTGCCAGCATTTCGCCGCCGAGCTGGTAGGCCGCTTCGAACGTGAGCGCTTGCCGCTTCCAGCGATCGCGCTGACGACCGATACCTCGATCCTGACCGCAGTCGGCAACGACTACAGCTTCAACGAGATTTTCAGCAAGCAGGTGCAGGCTTTCGGACAACCCGGCGACGTGCTGCTGGCGATCTCCACATCGGGCAACTCGGCCAACGTGGTCGCTGCGGTCGAAGCAGCACTTGAACGCGACATGCGCGTCGTTGCGCTGACCGGCAAGGGCGGCGGCGTCATGGGCAAGAAGCTGACCGATGCGGACGTGCACATCTGCGTGCCGCACGACCGCACCGCGCGCATCCAGGAAGTCCACCTGCTGACGGTTCACTGTTTGTGCGACGGCATTGACGTCGCATTGCTTGGGGAGGATGTGAATGACTGAAAGCGGATTTGTAGACGGGTTTGCACGCGGCTTTGTACGCTTCAAGCGTCCATTGATGACTGCCGTGCTGTGTGGTGCCGTTGCCATGAGCCTGCAGGGTTGCATCGAGATGGCAGTAGGCAGCGCCGTCATGGGTACGCTGGCCGCCACCGACCGCCGCACCTTCGGCGCGCAGACGGAAGACAAGGCCATCATCGTCAAGGGCGAAACGCGGATTCCGGATATCGTCGGCGATGCCGGCCATGTGAACGTCACCAGTTTCAACCGCAAGGTGCTGTTGACTGGCGAGGTGCACGACCAGGCGATGAAGTCGGCGGTCGAGCGCGAAGTCAGCGGCATCGACGGCGTGCAATCCGTCGTGAACGAACTTGAAATCGCCGGTCCTTCCAGCTTCACTTCGCGTTCCAACGACACCCTGATCACTGGCAAGGTGAAGGCGGCGTTCGTCGACAACAAGGAGCTGTACGCCAATGCGATCAAGGTCACCACGGAGCGCGGCATCGTCTATCTGATGGGGCGCGTCACACCGCGCGAAGGCCAGCTGGCCGCGCAAGTCACCAGTGGCGTCAGCGGCGTGCAGAAGGTGGTCAAGGTCTTTGAATACATCACCGAAGACGAGCTGAAGCAGATGACCCGCGAGTCCGAGCAGAAGAAGTAAGGATCGCCGGCGAAGCTTCGATCGTTCAAGAACCGCGGGACTGCAATTCCTGCGGTTTTTTTTATGGAGCTGTCATGAACCTGCAGCGAGGACGGCATAGATGTCGAATGGTCTCCTGATTCTTGCGGCAATCGCCTTGCTGGCCGTTTTCTGGTCTGTGGGCGCGGTCAAGCGCCTCGACAGGTTGCGCGCTGCATGTCGCGAGAAATTCGCGCAGGCTTACGGCCAGTCGCGCTATCGCTACGATCTGCTTCCTTCGCTCGTCGAAACCGTACGCGGATACATGAAGGATGAGCGGACGATATTCGAGGCAGTTATCGAATCGGTCAATCAAGCGCTGGCGGCGCACGCCAGGGTGGCGGGCAACATGCATGACGTGCGCGCGGTAGGCGAGTTGCGCACGGCCGAACAGGCGCTCGACCTTGCCCTTGCCGCGATGTTCGCCCGCGCGGAGGCCTGTGCGCCACTGCAGGCTGATCCCAACATGCGGCAGGCCATGCAGGAATTGAATGCTGCCGAAGGCCGTATTGGATTCTCGCGGCAAGTCTATGATGATGCCGAGGCCGCGTACAACGGTGCGCGCCGTCAATTCCCCGCTTCCGTGATCGCCTTCCTGTTCGGATTCAAGGCGGCCGGCGTGTTGCGCAAATAGGAGATTCCATGCGTCGAACCCTGCTCAAGCTTGCCGCCACGATGCTGTGCGTCGCCGTCGTCACTCCGGCTTTCGCCGAAGAACCGGTGAAAGTCGTCTATCACTTTGTCGATGGTATCGATCAGGCATCGCGCGGACTGGCGAATATCCGCAACCACCTGCGTGCCGCACCGGACACGAAAATCGTCGCGGTAGCCAATGGCGACGGCATACGTTTCCTGCTCGCCGGCGCCAAGGAACGCAACGGCAGGCCGTTCGATGCCGCAGTTGCCGACCTTGCTGCGCGCGGCGTGGAATTCCGAATTTGCAACAATACTTTGTCTGCCCACAACATTCCGGCTTCCGAAGTATTGCCGCAAGCCAAAATCGTTCCTTCCGGCGTGGTCGAAGTGGCAAGACTCCAGGCGCGGGAAGGCTACGTCTACCTGCGTCCCTGAAGGCATCTCGGCCGGGGGCGCACTATAATGTCGGAATAAGCCAATTTTGGGGCTCCACATCATGCAAGCCGACATCACCACCTCCCGCCAGCGATCCTGGATCAAGTTCGCCGGCATCGCCGTCATCGCAGCCGTGGCCGCAGTCGGCTATTTCTCCATGTCCTCGCAAAAATCCGCTCCGGACGTAACCTTCACCAGCATCAGCGGTGAAAAGTTGCCGTTGCAAAGCATGCGCGGCAAGGTGGTGATGGTGAATTTCTGGGCGACCAGTTGCACGACCTGCGTTCACGAAATGCCGCAGATGGTCCAGACTTACAACAAGTACAAGGACAAGGGTCTGGATTTCGTCGCGGTCGCAATGAGCTACGATCCGCCGAACTACGTGCTCAACTATGCGCAGACGCGCCAGCTGCCGTTCAAGGTTGCGCTCGATGCGCAGGGCGACCTGGCGAAGCAGTTCGGCGATGTGAAGTTGACGCCGACGACCTACATCATCGACAAGAACGGCAAGATCATCAAACGCTATGTCGGCGAACCGGAGTTCGCCGAGTTGCATCAATTGCTGGACCAGGCGCTCGCTGCCTGATCCGCATCATTTATCATTCACCCGGCCTTCTGCAATTTCCGGAAGGCCGATTCAATTCTCGCCCGGCAGCACATCCTGGTAGCAGTGGCGCGTCGGACGGCAATCCGACCGCAGGAATGGCCGCTCGTGTCCGCTGAAGAATAACGATACATCCGTCAGCCACTCTTGTGTCGGCGCCGGCTGTACATACGGCGCGGGCAGCAGCGCGAGCAGGCTCAAGGCGATGCGCAGCCGGTTGAACACATGCTTGCGCAGTGAGCCGGCAATCCACATGAAGGCAATGCTGATCGCGCTGCCCAGTAATGTGCCCGAGATCACT
>DASVLM010000263.1:0-5553 GCA_036384875.1 Noviherbaspirillum sp. | reverse complement strand
GTGATGATAAGGTAGCGGCGATTTCGGCCGCATCCATTTTGGCGAAGACTGCACGTGACGCATCCTTGAGGCTGTTGCATGCGCAATATCCGCAATATGCCTTCGACCAGCACAAAGGGTATCCGACATCGCTGCACCTTGAACGACTGCGGATCCATGGCGTGTCCCCGGTGCACAGGAAGTCCTATGCACCGGTACGGGCGCTGCTGGAAACGGCTGCGGGCAGGAGCGGACAATGAAGCAGATTACTTCTCGAGACAATGCGCTCTACAAGGAGCTAAAGCTCCTTGCTACCAGCTCTCAAGCACGCAGGAAGGCTGGGCGTACTTTGCTGGATGGTGTGCATCTGTGCGAAGCATTCCTCCAGCATGTCGGCATGCCGGTTATGTGTATCGTCAGCGATGCCGTTCTTTCCAATACTGAGGTACAGGCGTTGGTGCAGCGCTGCGAGGATGCCAGGGTTCAATGCATTCAGCTGCCGGACGCACTATATCAGGCACTGAGCCAAGTGGAGAACGGGATAGGTATCCTGTTTCTGGTCGATACGCCTTCCGCTTCGATGCCGGAGCGGCTGAAAGACTGTGCTGTATTGCTCGACAATTTGCAGGACCCAGGCAATCTCGGATCGATTCTGCGCAGCGCGGCTGCCGCCGGAGTTGAATACGTGTTTTGCAGCCCGGGGACTGCGTTTGCCTGGTCGCCGAAGGTCTTGCGAGCCGGCATGGGTGCGCATTTCATCCTGAAAATTTTCGAGAACGTAGACCTCATTACATTGGTAAAAAGCGCCAAGGTGCCGGTGCTGGCCACGAGCTCGCATGCCGACAAACAATTATATGAGGTGAACCTGGCGCAGCCGGTGGCATGGCTGTTTGGTCATGAAGGGCGGGGCGTGTCCGAAGAATTGCTTTCCATGGCGACGCATCGTGTTGCCATCCCTCATCTTGGGGCAGTCGAGTCACTCAACGTCGCGGCTAGTGCTGCAGTATGCTTGTTTGAGCAAGTCCGGCAGAAGACCTGTTAGCCCTATGCTGCGGGTTCGCGGCATTCCTGATAGACAAGTCCGGGAAGTACCAAGCGCTCGTCGTTTTCAAGCGCTGTAATTTCCAGCGGGCTTACACGGTCGAACTGGTAGGTGCGGCCATCGATCTGCACATACCGGTGGATGGTCGCTCCCTGATAACTCCCGATCGGTTCAAACTCGTGCTGCGGTTGTGCAAAGTGCAGCTGGGAAGCGCGCGGCATTGCATGCTTCATCCCGGGAAAAACCCCCATTGCTTCGATGTCCGACTCGACGCGACCGAGTCCGTCTTTCAGCGCCCAGAAAAAGAAAATCAGGCCACCCCAGCAAAGAAGTTCGAGAAACACAAAATCCATGGTTGCCTCCACGACACTTAGTCGCTATATCGTCACCTTTATTTCTTTATAGTCGATATGTAAGTTTCGTGTAAGGTTTTTTGAAGGCATAAGCAATTGTCTTTACCTATGAATCAAGTCAGACAATCGATTGATGACTGGCATATTAATAAGCCCGCCGATCGGACTGAATTTCCTGCAAGACGACAGTTGCAATTTCCTCAATGGACTTCGCCGTGGATGACATCCACCGTATCCCTTCTCGTCGCATCATCTTTTCCGCTTCATTGACTTCGTACCGGCAATTTTCCGGTGAAGCGTACTTGCTGCCGGGTCGACGTTCATTGCGAACCTCGGATAGGCGATCGGGTGCAATCGACAGCCCGAAAATCTTCTTCTTGTAAGGAAGCAAACCGGACGGCAGTTTGCCGCGCTCGAAATCCTCCGGAATAAGCGGGTAATTGGCCGCTTTGACGCCGTACTGCATCGCGAGATAAAGACTGGTAGGTGTCTTGCCGGAGCGTGATACGCCGACCAGGATGACATCGGCAGCGGCAAGATTTTGATCCGACTGTCCGTCGTCATGCGCCAGCGAGAAGTTGATTGCTTCGATGCGATTTTTGTAATCTTCCGAGTCCGCAATGTTATGGCTGCGACCGACGGTATGGGTGGACTTGACGCCGAGTTCGTGTTCCAGCGGTTCCACGAAAGTCTGGATCAAATCCATGTGCATGCCCTTGGACTGGCGCACTACCGATGAAAGCTCCGCTTTGACCAAGGTCGAAAATACGATGGGGCGCTTGCCGTCATACTCGAACGCGTGATTGATCTCCCGCACGGCTTCATGTGCCTTGTCCAACGTATCGATGAAAGGTAGTCGGATTTGCTTGAATCTCAATTCGAACTGGGTCAGCACCGAGTGGCCGAAGGTTTCGGCAGTGATGCCTGTACCATCTGAAACGAAAAAAACCGTGCGATCGGCGGGCGGCAACAGGTGGGCGGGAAGGTCTGGCATAATTTTATTTAAACTGAAACATGAAACTTTCGCGGTTGTGCAAGGCAAGGTATGGTTGCACACTGTAAAATGACATCCAACACATTGAATCCCGCCATGCTCCCAACGAAGAATAACAAGAAAACCCGAGCGGCGAAGACGCAACATGCAGATTTCTCATCATCAAAACAGGGGTTGTTATGTCCAACGCAGCAATGGGGGTATCCCAGGGGGCTACTTACGTAGCATCATTTGAGCAATTACGAATGACGGACGTCGAGTCCGTCGGTGGCAAGAACGCATCGCTGGGCGAGATGATCAGCCAGCTCGCCGGTGCCGGCGTGCGCGTGCCCGGCGGTTTTGCAACTACCGCGCAGGCGTTTCGCGATTTCCTGTCGCAGGATGTCGTTGGCGGCAAGACGCTCGCCCAGCGCATCGAAGAAAAACTGTCGGCACTGAATGTCGACGATGTTCGTGCCTTGGCCCAGACTGGCGCGGAAATTCGCCAATGGATCATCGACACTCCTTTCCAGCAAAAGCTGGAGCAGGATATCCACGAGTTTTACCAGCGTCTCGTTGCCGATTCGGCAAGTGAAGTGTCGTTTGCCGTCCGTTCATCTGCAACGGCGGAAGACCTGCCGGATGCTTCGTTTGCGGGACAGCAGGAAACCTTCCTCAATGTCGTGGGCATCGATAACGTGCTGGAAGCGATCAAGCATGTTTTCGCATCGCTTTACAACGACCGCGCGATTTCCTATCGCGTACACAAAGGCTTCATCCACTCCGAAGTTGCCTTGTCGGCTGGCGTTCAGCGCATGGTGCGTTCCGACATCGGCGCCGCTGGCGTGATGTTCACCATCGACACCGAGTCCGGTTTCGAGGATGTCGTGTTCATCACTTCCAGTTACGGATTGGGTGAGACTGTGGTGCAGGGCGCAGTCAATCCCGACGAGTTCTACGTGCACAAGCCAATGCTCGAACAGGGCAAGCTGCCCATCATCCGCCGCAACATCGGTTCCAAGCTGATCAAGATGGAATTCACCGGCGAGGCAAAGGCCGGCCGCTCCGTGAAAACTGTGGATGTGCCGATCGAACTGCGTAACCGCTATTCGTTGAATGACCAGGAAGTGGTGGAGCTGGCAAAGTATGCGGTCATCATCGAAAAACACTACGGTCGCCCGATGGATATCGAGTGGGGCAAGGACGGACGTGACGGCAAGCTCTATATTCTGCAGGCGCGTCCGGAAACAGTGAAGTCGCAGCAGAAATCGACGGACTCGCAGCAGCGCTTCAAGCTCAAGAGCAGCGGTACCGTGCTCGCGTCAGGTCGTGCCATTGGGCAGAAAATTGGCGCCGGCCCGGTGCGTGTAATCCGCGATCCGTCCGAAATGGAACGCGTCCAGCCCGGCGATGTGCTGGTTGCCGACATGACCGACCCCAACTGGGAGCCGGTGATGAAGCGTGCTTCCGCCATCGTGACCAACCGCGGCGGCCGCACCTGCCACGCAGCGATCATTGCACGTGAACTTGGCGTGCCGGCAGTTGTGGGCTGCGGCAACGCAACCGACATGCTGAAAGACGGCACGCTCGTAACCGTGTCTTGCGCCGAAGGTGACGAAGGCAAGATCTATGACGGTCTGCTTGAAACCGAGGTGACCGAAGTGTCTCGAGGTGAACTGGCGCAGCTGCCGGTGAAAATCATGATGAACGTCGGCAATCCGCAGCTCGCCTTCGACTTCCAGTCGATTCCGAACGGCGGTGTTGGTTTGGCGCGCCTTGAATTCATCATCAACAACAACATCGGGGTGCACCCGAAGGCGATTCTCGAGTATCCGAACATCGATGCCGACCTGAAAAAAGCTGTTGAATCGGTCGCACGCGGCCATGCTTCGCCGAAGGCTTTTTATGTCGACAAGCTTGCTGAGGGCGTAGCGACAATTGCAGCCGCATTCTGGCCGAAACCCGTCATCGTGCGCCTTTCCGATTTCAAGTCGAACGAATACAAGAAATTAATCGGCGGTTCCCGCTATGAGCCGGATGAGGAAAACCCGATGCTTGGTTTCCGTGGCGCCGCACGCTATATCGCGGAGGATTTCGCGGAGGCGTTCGAGATGGAATGCCAGGCGATGAAACGCGTACGCAACGACATGGGCCTGACCAACGTTGAAATCATGGTGCCGTTCGTACGTACGCTTGGCCAAGCCGAAAAGGTGGTCGGCCTACTTGGGAAAAATGGCTTGAAGCGGGGCGAGAACGGACTGCGCCTCATCATGATGTGCGAAGTGCCGTCCAACGCGATTCTGGCCGAACAATTCCTCGAGCATTTCGACGGTTTCTCGATCGGTTCGAATGATCTGACACAGCTGACGCTCGGACTGGATCGCGACTCCGGCATGGAGCTGCTGGCAGCAGACTTCGATGAGCGCGATCCTGCAGTGCGCGCACTGCTGTCGAAGGCCATCGCGGCTTGCCGCGCGCAGGGCAAGTACATCGGCATTTGCGGTCAGGGACCGTCGGATCACCCGGACTTTGCCGAATGGCTGATGAAGGAAGGAATTCTGTCGATCTCGCTCAACCCGGATTCGGTAATCGAGACCTGGCAGAAGCTGGCATCGGTGAGCTGACACCCGCGCTCCATGGACTGAAAAACGCTGGTTGAATGCCAGCGCTTTTCTTTTTTGACAAGCTGTTGTATATCTGCACAATCTTGCCCGTCACCGTTTGACGCTTGTCGATTTTGAATTAGACTGGAGCGGAACCGATTTTCGGACAACAATAAACGAAAACAGCAGTACCTCCGTATTGAACCCCCGTAGCTCAAAGCTGCGGGGGTTTTTTGTTTTGCAAAAAATGAACATAATGCCAATGGGAGGGCGAATAATGGCGGATTGGACAGTATGGTTCGTGCTTGCCGGGGTGACAGTGGCCCTGGAGATGTTCACGGGAACGTTTTATCTCCTGATGATCGGGTTAGGACTCGTTGCAGGAGGTTTGGCTGCATTAACCGGCTTGGCCGGGGAACAGCAATTCGTTATCGCAGCAGCGATCGGCATGATTGCGACGGTTGCGTTACGGCAGAGCCGTTATGGCCGCATTTCGCGGCGGGATGCCGCGCGGGACCCTAACGTTAATCTCGACATCGGCCAGATGGTGAAGGTGGACGCTTGGTCTAAAACAGGCGATGGCAAGGCAGTGGCACGCGCGCT
>DASVLM010000262.1:0-10364 GCA_036384875.1 Noviherbaspirillum sp. | reverse complement strand
AGGTTGGTGTACACCAGCATGCCGCTGGCATCGATCACGCCGATCTGGAAACTGACGTCGCGAATGAAGTAGCCCTGCTGGCGTTGTACGGCAGTGTGGAAATGCACCGGGTCGCGGCGCCACTCTTCCCTTAACGCCAGCAGCGAGAGATCGATGCCGCGTACCGACGATTTCACCTGCTCGGCGAAGGCGCGCGAGAGATTGCTGCGATCGCGTTCGGCAGTATGCACAACCTGGTCATAGGTGGAATGCAGCTGGAAATATATTCCGGCCCAGATCGCGCAAAGAAGCAGGCAGAAGAAAATGCAAAGCTGAACCGGGAGATTCGCCAGGAACAGTACCGTGTGGCCGAATCCTCGTCGGCCGCTTTTTTCCGTGAGCGCGGATTCCGGCTGTGTTCCCATGTCAGCGACCCGAGCAGGAATGGGCGCTCCGGCCTGCCATGCCACCCAGCGAAAGGCATGCCGCGCGCGTCGCGTTGCCGTCACACCGGCATGCGCCTGGTCTGGTACATCGGCAAACTTGCGGAGGCATATGCTGGGGCTTCATTTTTTCTGGTCTTGCGCAGTGTCAGGGAGGTGCCTTGGACATGTGAACGGGGATGTGATGACCGTAAGAAAACAGATTCAATTGCATGGTAGTGATGGCAAGCAATAATTAATTTGAATTAAATCAAATTTGACAGGATCGCTTTGCCGTATGGCATGGAGGTTGAAGCGGCCGCGGCTGACCGGCAGCGGATATGGCTTTTTTGACATCACAGACCTTCGAATGCCGGGATCGGCGGCTGGCGATTACACTATGGCATCAGCGATAGCCGTTCTCGGCATTCGCATTTCTCACACCGGGAATTCCAACGATGTTCATCGCCCTCTTGCTCGCCGCAGGACAAGGCCGCCGCTTCCGGGAAGCGGGAGGCGCTTCATGGAAACTGCTGGCCGATGTTGCCCCTTCGCGCACGGTCTTGCGCCAGTCCTGCGAAAACCTGCTGGCGCCCGGCTGGCCGGTGCATGTCGTCACCGGCGCATTCGATGCCGACATCAGGAACGCGCTACAAGGACTGGATGTGACGTTCGTGCGCAACGCCGATCCGGATGCCGGCCTGGGCAGCAGCATTGCCTGCGGCGTTGCCGCCACCCCGGATGCAGAAGGCTGGCTGGTGGCATTGGGCGACATGCCCTTCATCCAGCCGGGCACGATATGCCGCGTCGCCGACTCGCTGGCACACGGCGCAGCGATCGCCTTCCCGGTTTCCAATGGCCGTCGCGGCCATCCCGTCGGGTTCTCTCGTCGATTTGCGGTCGAGTTGATGTCACTCGCCGGCGACACTGGCGCGCAATCCATCGTGGCACCCAACAAGCATGTCTGGGTGCCGGTCGACGTCAATGACGAAGGAATCCTGCGCGATATTGATGTGCCGGGCGACCTGCGGCCCGAATGAGCCGGAGAGGAAATGACACTGGAAATCAATCGTGCCAGCGACTTGCGCTGGGCTGCGTTCATCGTGGCGAGCGGCGCGTTGTGCATTGCGGGCAGCATCGGACTGCTCCCCGCATGGAGTAGTTTCCTGTTCAAGCCGCTCACCACGATGCTGGTCATTGCCTATGCATGGCATCGCGGCGGCGACGTGCCGAGGCAAAGGCGTTTCATCCTTGCGGGGCTGGTACTGTCTTTGGCTGGAGACGTATTCCTGCTATGGCCGAAGGCAGGTTTCCTGCCCGGACTGGCGTCCTTTCTGCTTGCCCACCTGATGTATATCGCTGCGTTTTGCATTCCGGCGCGATTCGCGACGCGGCCGGTGCCGTTCGCGGTCTACGGGCTTGCGGCCGCCGGCATCCTGAGTCAGTTATGGAACGGCATACCGGCAGCCTTGCGCGTGCCGGTGATTGCCTATGTCGCCTGCCTGGCAGCGATGGCGGCGCAAGCGGCGGCGTGGTGGCGCAGTGATGCGACAAACGATCATGCGCGCTGGGCAGCGGTCGGCGGCGTGCTGTTCATGTCTTCAGACACACTGCTCGCGATCAACAAGTTCGCAGCCCCTCTGCCGCTCGCTTCCTTGTGGATACTCGTGACGTACTGGGCCGCCCAGTGGTGCATCGCCAATGCGTTGACGGCGACGGAATAAGCGGCCAGACCATCCTGCAAGTGCGTCTCTGCAAGTGAGTCTCGTCCCCGCCTTCAAATCATCTCAAGCGGGCGTTTCGACTTCGGCGGCTGCCAGGCGCGATCCAATTCGGCAAGGTCCTCTGCCGTAAGCCGGATTTCAAGCGCCGCGGCATTCTCTCGCACATGCTTCACGCTGCCGGCCTTCGGGATGGCAATCACATCTCCACGGCGCAGCACCCAAGCCAGGGCAACCTGCGCCGGACTGGCGCCATGCCGCGCAGCGACCTGGCGCAATGCCGCCTGCCGCAACAAGCGGCCCTGCTCGATCGGCGAGTAGGCCATGGTCGGAATGCGATGTGCGGCGCTCCAGGGCAGCAAGTCGTATTCGATGCCGCGTCGAGTCAGGTTGTACAAGACCTGGTTGGCGGCGACGGCATTGCCGCCAGTCAGCACAATCAATTCCTCCATGTCATCGACATCGAAATTGCTGACACCCCAGTGACGGATCTTGCCGTCGCGCTGCAGCGCTTCGAATGCTTGCAGCGTCTCTTCCAGCGGTACGTTGCCGCGCCAGTGCAAGAGGTAAAGATCGATGCAGTCTGTTTGCAAACGCGCAAGGCTGCGTTCGCAGGCGGCGATCGTACCGCGTCGCGACGCGTTGCTCGGCAAGACCTTGCTGACGACGAAAACTTCGTCGCGACGGCCGGCAATCGCCTCGCCGACGAGTTCCTCGGAATTGCCATCACCGTACATTTCAGCAGTGTCGATCAAGGTCATGCCGAGATCGAGTCCGGTGCGCAGCGCTGCAATCTCTTCGGTACGGCAGTCTTGGCGGTCGCCGATGTTCCAGGTTCCCTGCCCCAGCGCAGGCACGGCTTCGCCGGAAGGCAACGTGACGTATTGCATGATGTATCCCTCGATTCGCCCGACGGCGACTGAATGGCCGCGAGCCTTGAAGGGGCACGCGGAAGCATTCAAGCATTTTGCCAGAGGCGGAGAGGGAAGGTTTTGAGGCAGCTTATCTCAAGCAGGTTATCGTGAAATTGTCCCGGCAAGCGCCTGCCTGCCGGGACAAAGCGCTGGATCAATCGAACTCGATCAGCAAGTCTTTCGCATTGACCACCGTACCCGGATGCACATGCACCTTGTGGATGGTGACATCGCGTTCGGCGCGGATCATGGTTTCCATCTTCATCGCTTCCAGCGACACCAGCGGATCGCCCTTTGCCACCTTCTGGCCCGGCTTGACTGCAACGGTGACCACCATGCCCGGCATCGGCGCGCCGAGGTGCTTCGCATTGCCTTCTTCCGCCTGCGGCCTTCCAGCGGTCTTCACCGCACCGGCACGATCGATACGGATCAGGCGGGGCTGGCCGTTCAACTCGAAGAACAGCTTGGTCTGTCCTTCTTTCTCCAGGTCGGTACGGCCCTGCAGGCGAATGACGAGCGTCTTGCCCTTGTCGATGTCGACCGAGACCTCATGGTTCTCCGGCAAGCCGTAGAAGAACACCGGCGTCGGCAGGAGGCTGACATCGCCGTACTGGCGCAGATGCTCGGCATATTCGCGGAACACCTTCGGGTACATCAAGTAGGACGCCAGCTCCTGTTCGGTGATGGTGCGATCGACGGCCTTTTCGGCTTCTGCCTTGGCCTTGGCCAGGTCGGCCGGCGGCAGGTTCGCACCGGGGCGGCCTTCCAGCGGCTTGCCACCCTTCAGGATCTTTTGCTCCAGCGCTTTCGGGAAACCGTCAGCCGGAAAACCGAGCTCGCCCTTGAACAGCGAAATCACCGATTCGGGGAAGGCGATTTCCTTCTCCGGATTCTTCACGTCCTCCGGAGTGAGATCGTTGGCCACCATGAACAATGCCATGTCGCCCACCACCTTCGAGGTCGGGGTGACCTTCACGATATCGCCGAACAGCTGGTTCACATCCGCATAGGCTTGCGCGCATTCGCCCCAGCGATGTTCGAGACCCATCGCGCGTGCCTGCTCGCGCAGGTTGGTGTACTGGCCGCCGGGCATTTCATGGCGGTAGACGTCCGACGTGCCGGAACGGATGTCGGCCTCGAAGGGTGCGTACTGCCGGCGCACGCCTTCCCAGTACTGCGAGATGGCGAACATCGCAGGACGGTCAAGGCCAGGGTCGCGTTCGCTGCCGGCCAACGCTGCGGCAATCGAGCCTAGGTTGGGTTGCGAGGTCAGGCCGCTCATGGCATCCATCGCGCCATCGACTGCATCGCAGCCTGCTTCAATCGCCGCCAGCACGCTGGCAGCCGAGATGCCGCTGGTGTCGTGGGTATGGAAATGGATCGGCAGGCCGACTTCCTGCTTCAGCGCGGTGACCAGCGCCTTCGCGGCGGCAGGCTTGCACACACCGGCCATGTCCTTGATACCGAGGATGTTGGCGCCGGCCTTCTCGAGCTGCTTGGCCATGTCGACGTAGTACTTCAGGTTGTACTTGGAGCGTGCCGGGTCGTGCAGGTCGCCGGTGTAGCAGATCGCCGCTTCGCACAGCATGCCGGTGTCGCGCACCGCGTCGATTGCCACGCGCATGTTCTCCACCCAGTTGAGCGAATCAAATACGCGGAAAAGGTCGACGCCGCCCTTGGCTGCCTGCTCGACGAAGTATTTGACGACGTTGTCCGGGTAGTTGGTGTAACCGACCGCGTTGGACGAACGCAGGAGCATCTGGAACAGGATGTTGGGCACGCGCTCGCGCAGTTGCGCCAGCCGCTCCCACGGGTCTTCCTTGAGGAAGCGCATCGCCACGTCGAAGGTCGCGCCGCCCCAGCATTCCAGCGAGAACAATTGCGGCAGCATCGACGCGTAGTACGGCGCAATGGCAACCATGTCGGCGCTGCGCATGCGGGTGGCGAACAGCGACTGGTGCGCATCGCGCATCGTTGTGTCGGTCAGCAGGACCTGCTTCTGCTCGCGCATCCATTGTGCAAACTTCTCCGGTCCGAGTTCCTTGAGGCGGTCGCGGCTGCCGGGCGCGATGCTACCGAGGCGCGACGCCGGCGGCAGGATGGCCGGCGGAATCACGCCGTCGGGCAGCTTGCGACCCTTCATCTCGGGGTTGCCGTTGACCGCCACTTCGCCGATGAAGCGCAGCAGGCGCGTGGCGCGGTCACGGCGCTTGGCGAAGTGGAACAGTTCCGGCGTGGTGTCGATGAAGCGGGTAATGCATTCGCCGGACTTGAACAGCGGGTGGTTGATGACGTTTTCGAGGAAAGGCAGGTTGGTCGACACGCCGCGGATGCGGAATTCGCGCAACGCGCGGTCCATGCGCGAGATCGCTTCGTCCGAGGTCGGCGCCCATGCCGTCACTTTTACCAGCAGCGAATCGTAGTACGGCGTGATGACCGCACCGGAATAGGCAGTGCCGCCGTCGAGGCGAATGCCGAAGCCGGAGGCGCTGCGGTACGCAGTCAAGCGGCCGTAGTCCGGCGTGAAATTGTTTTCGGGGTCTTCGGTGGTGACGCGGCATTGCAATGCATGACCATTCAGTCGGATGTCGGCCTGCTGCGGCACGCCGGAAGCCTCGTCGCCAGTTCCGCCGATGTACGCACCTTCGGTCACGCGGATCTGCGCCTTGACGATATCGATGCCGGTGACTTGCTCGGTCACTGTATGTTCGACCTGGACGCGCGGGTTCACTTCGATGAAGTAGAACTTGCCGGTGTCGGCGTCCATCAGGAATTCGACCGTGCCGGCATGGGTATAGCCGACCGCGCGGCCGAGTTGCAGCGCTGCTTCACACAGCGCTGTACGGCCGGCGTCGTCGAGGTAAGGCGCAGGCGCGCGCTCGACCACTTTCTGGTTGCGACGCTGCACCGAGCAGTCGCGTTCGAACAGGTGCACCAGGTTGCCGTGGGTGTCGCCCAGGATCTGCACTTCGACGTGGCGCGCGCGACGCACCAGCTTCTCGAGATACATCTCGTCGTTGCCGAAGGCGGCGGCCGCCTCGCGGCGGGCAACCTCCAGTTGGCCCGGCAGGTCGGCTTCGGATTCGATCACGCGCATGCCGCGTCCACCGCCACCCCAGCTAGCCTTCAACATCAACGGGTAACCGATCTCGGCTGCGAGCTTCTTCGCAGCGTCGATATCGTGCGGCAAGGCGGTCGTGGCCGGCACCACCGGCACCTTGGCCGCAATCGCGGCATTGCGCGCGGCAACCTTGTTGCCCAGCGTGCGCATTACCTGCGGCGACGGGCCGATGAAGCGGATGCCGTTGGCGGCGCATGCTTCGGCGAAGTCCGGGTTCTCCGACAGGAAACCGTAGCCAGGGTGGATCGCGTCAACCTTCGCTTCCTTGGCGATGCGGATGATGTCGTCGATGTCGAGATAGGCCGCGATCGGCTTCTTGCCTTCGCCGACGAGATAGCTTTCGTCTGCCTTGAAGCGGTGCAGCGCGAAGCGGTCTTCGTTGGCGTAGATCGACACCGTGCGGATGCCGAGTTCCGCCGCCGCACGCATGACGCGAATGGCGATCTCCGATCGGTTGGCAACAAGGATTTTCTTGATGGGATGTTTCATGGTTGTGGTAAGCAGAGGCTGAGAAATCGGGGCGAGATATTTTTTTTATAAGTTATTGTGGGCAAGAACCGGCCATTGTAAGCACAGACGCAGGCTCGCCGGCCATGCATGGCCTTTAATTTTTTTGCAGGCCCGCTTCATATTTATTGAATCGCCAAAACAGTCATCGCTCGGGCGATCCATAGCGATGCCATTTTTTCATCAAACCTGCCCGCATTCGGCCCAAGTATTGCGATTCCCGGACTCCATGGCAAGCGCGCAACTACGCAGCCGGAATGAGTGAAATTACGTACCTGACTGAAGTCAATCTACCTTGCCTGAATGTGATTGAAGGCAAGACCAATTCCAAAGTTTGGGAATAAAATGCCACGTTTACTGTCTGAGCCTTGACCATGCCCACTGACCAGAACCCCGCATCAACCCAGTTCATCTCGACCGGCGTGCCGGGGCTGGACACCATTCTCTCCGGCGGGCTCACACGCGACCGGCTCTACCTCGTCGAAGGGGAACCCGGTTCAGGCAAGACCACCATGGGCCTGCAATTCCTGGTGGAAGGCGTGAAGCGAGGTGAAACGGTGCTCTATATTTCGCTCGCCGAAAATGCGGTCGAACTGCGCGCGGTTGCCGAGTCGCACGGCTGGTCTACCGAAGGCATTCATATTCATGAGGTAATCCCGAGTGAGAGTCTGCTCGATCCGCGCGAGCAGTACTCCATGTTCCACCCCTCCGAGGTCGAACTCGGCACGACCACGCAGGAAATTCTTTCCGCGGTCGAAAAGCTCAAGCCAACACGAGTAGTGCTCGATTCGCTGTCCGAATTGCAACTCCTGGCAGGCAATGCCCTGCGCTACCGGCGCCAGGTACTGGCCTACAAGCAGTTCTTCGCCAGCCGCGCCTGCACCGTGATGCTGCTCGACGACCGCACTGCCAGCAACGGCGACCTGCAGGTGCATAGCATCGCGCACGCAGTCATCACGCTGGAGATGACTGCAAAGGAATACGGTGCGGACCGTCGCCGCATCCGTGTCGGCAAATACCGCGGCGTCCAGTTCCGGGCCGGCTTGCATGACTATGCGATCGTTCGCGGCGGCATCTTGGTGTATCCGCGTCTTGCGGCTGCCACTTCGCGTGTGAAGTCTCCACGCAACCTGTTTTCCAGCGGCCTGCCGGAACTCGACCTGCTGCTCGGTGGCGGCATCGAGGAAGGCACCAGCACGCTCGTTGCCGGACCGCCGGGAACGGGCAAATCTTCACTGGCGGCGCAGATCGCCTCCTCGGCCGCGCGGCAAAACATGCGCGCCGCGATGTTCGTGTTCGAGGAATCGGCCAATAACCTGCTCAACCGTGCCGACGGCCTCGGCATGGACCTGAGCAGCGCGGTGAATGCAGGACGGGTGACGATTCAGCAGATCGACCCCGCCGAGCTGTCGCCGGGCGAATTCGCGCACGCGGTATGCCAGGCAGTCGACGCAGACGGCGCACGCGTGGTGGTGATCGACAGTCTTTCCGGCTATCTTCACGCCACGCCGGACGAACGCTTCCTCACCACGCATCTCCACGAACTGCTGACCTACCTTGGCCAGCGCAGTGTCGTCACGGTTCTGGTCGGCGTACATCAGGGACTGATAGGAGCTCAAATGCAGGCGTCGGTCGATGCCAGTTATCTGTCGGACAACGTCATTCTGCTGCGTCATTTCGAGGCGGCGGGCGAAGTGCGGCAGGCGGTGTCGGTGTTCAAGAAACGCGGCGGCCCGCATGAGCGGACGCTGCGGGAATTCAGAATGTCTTCCCGTGGCATCGAGGTTGGTCCGACATTGCGCCAGTTCCATGGCGTGCTGACCGGCGTTCCCACTTACATTGGCTCGCCGGCCGAAGGCACCAGGGATGCCGATGACAGCTGACATGCCGCAGCTGGAAAGCCGTGTCCTGGTGCACGCCCCCGGGGGCAAGGACGCATTGCTGGCAGCCCGCGTGCTGGCAACGGCAGATATCGAGTCGCTGATCTGCACCAGCATGCACGAAGTGCTGGGCGCCATGGATCAGGGCGTCGGCGCGCTGCTGGTAATGGAAGAAACCCTTATGGCTGGCACACTCAAACTGCTTGGCGATTACGTAGCGCGCCAGCCGCATTGGTCTGACATTCCCATCCTCGTCATCACGCATCAGGGAGCAGATTCGCCGGGGTTGCAAAGCGTGATGCAGACCCTCAGCAACATCACCCTGCTGGAACGTCCTGTTCGAACACGCGCACTGGTGAGCACCGTGCAGTCCGCACTGGCAGCGCGCCGGCGGCAATACCAGGTGCGCGAAGCGGAACAACGCAAGGACGAATTCCTTGCCAGCCTCGCCCATGAATTGCGCAATCCTCTCGCGCCGATCCGGACCTCAATGAGCGTGCTGTCAATGATGTACCCGGCCGCTTCCGGCGTGACGAAGATCTGCGAAGTGGTCGAGCGGCAGGTGTCGCATCTCACGCGGCTGGTGGATGACCTGCTCGATGTCGCCCGGATTACCAGCGGCAAGATTCGCCTGCAACGGCAACAGGTCGCGTTGTCGACGGTGGTATCGCATGCCATGGAAATCTGCGCGCCCCTGCTGAAGGAAGGACAGCATGCGGTATCAGTTACGCAGCCGAAGCATGATGTCATGCTCGATGCCGACCCCGTGCGTCTGGTGCAGAGCCTGGCGAACATCATCGGCAACGCCATCAAATTCACACCGCCGCCCGGCAATATCGCGATCACAGCCAAGGTCGACAGCAAGGTCCTTCGCTTGTCGGTCCGCGACAACGGCATCGGCATGGAATCGGAAGCGCTGACACAAATATTCGACATGTTCGCGCAAAGCGGACCGACGCTTGACAGCGGGCGCGGCAGCGGCGGACTCGGCATCGGCCTGAGCCTCGCCAAGCGCTTTGTCGAGATGCATGGCGGCAGCATCGCGGCTAACAGCGCGGGGCGCAACTACGGCAGCGAATTCGTGATGACGCTGCCGGTGGTGATCGATGCTGCGCCCGCCCGCACAACATCGGACGTGGTGGAAGCGGCGCAGCTGAAAGCAGGCAATCGCCGGGTGCTGGTCGTGGACGACAACCGCGACGCTGCCGACATGCTATTGAGTCTGTTCGAAGCCTCCGGCTTCACCTCGGAGGCGGTCTACGACGGCCAGGCGGCGGTCGAGGCGGCCGGACGCTTCAAGCCCCACGTCGTCGTGATGGATATCGGCATGCCGCGCATGGATGGCTATGAAGCGATACGCAGGATCCGCGCATTGCCTGACGCTTCAGGCATCCTTGCCATTGCATTGACCGGCTGGGGCCAGGACAGCGCAGTGCGACAGGCGGAAGAAGCCGGCTTCAACCATCATGTCGTCAAGCCGGTGAATTTCAGCATGCTGAGGAAGCTTCTCGCCTGATCGGCCTCTGCCAAAACGCTACTTCGGACGATAGATCGCACAAAGCTTGTTCCCATCGGGATCGCGGACGTAGGCGAGGTACATGGCGCCCAGGTTGCTTTCGCGCAGACCCGGCGGGTCTTCGATGGAAACACCTCCATGCGCTACCGCCGTATCGTGGAATTGCTGTACCTGCTCGGGTGAACTGCATTTGAAGGCGATGGTGCCACCGTTTGCAAAAGTCGCTTCTTCATCATTGATCGGCTCGGACACGCAGAAAAGGCTTCCGTCGTGCCGGTAAAAGAGCCGGGTATGGCCAGTCGCC